>JAJYVB010000312.1 GCA_021792265.1 Deltaproteobacteria bacterium
GTAGCTGTCCACTGCCTCGACGAGCTGGAGGATCGGCTTGCAGTTGGGGCAGGTATCCTTGCCGCATCCGCACTCGAGCGCCTTCAAGGCGCTGCCCCGGATGACCGGAATGTCGTCGCCCGGAAACTCGTACTTCTTGAGCAGGTCGCGCACCTCGAGCTCGACCAGGTCCAGCAGCTCGGGGTCGTCGACCATGTCGACCTTGTTCATGAACACCACGATCGAAGGAACGCCCACCTGGCGGGCAAGCAGGATATGCTCGCGCGTCTGCGGCATCGGCCCGTCGTTCGCTCCCACCACGAGGATCGCGCCGTCCATCTGGGCGGCGCCGGTGATCATGTTCTTGATGTAGTCGGCGTGGCCGGGGCAGTCGACGTGCGCGTAATGGCGTTTGGCCGTTTCGTACTCGACGTGGGCGATGGCGATCGTGATGCCGCGCTCGCGCTCCTCAGGCGCCTTGTCGATCTGGTCGAAGGGCATGAACTGCGCGAGCTTACGCTGTGCCAGCACCTTGGTAATCGCGGCGGTCAGGGTGGTCTTGCCGTGATCGATATGGCCGATCGTGCCGACGTTAAGATGCGGTTTGGTCCGCTCGAATTTCGCCTTGCCCATGCTCCATCCTCCGTTGAGAGCCTACCAACCTGCCGTCAAGCGCGGGGCTGAGACTCGGCGCCCTCGCCGCCGCGCGATACCAACTCTTCATGAACCTGCTGCGGAACCGGCTCGTACGAGCCGAACTGCATCGTATAAGTGGCGCGCCCCTGGGTGATTGAACGAAGCCGGGTCGCGTAGCCGAACATCGCCGCCAGCGGCACCCGCGCCTCGACAACCTGCACGCCCGGCCGGCTCTCCATACTCACGATACGGCCCCGGCGCGCGCTCAGATCGCCAATCACCTCGCCCATGAACTCCTGGGGCATCACCACCTCGACTTCCATCACCGGCTCCAGCAGCACCGGCGAGGCGTTGGCAGCCGCCTTGCGCAGGGCCAGCGACCCGGCGATCTTGAAGGCCAGCTCCGACGAGTCCACTTCGTGGTACTTGCCGTCAAGGAGCGTCGCCCGCACATCAACCATCGGGTAATCAGCCAACACCCCGGTCTCCATCGCCTCGCGCACGCCCTCTTCGACCGACGGTATGAAGTTGCGTGGTATTGCGCCGCCCTTGGTCGCGTCTACGAACTCAAAGCCATCGCCTCTGCCCAGCGGCTCGATCTGAAGGTCGACCACGCCAAACTGGCCGTGGCCGCCGCTCTGACGCACGAACCGGCCCTCGGCCCGCGCAGAGCCGCGGATCGTCTCCCGGTAGGCAACCTGGGGCTTGCCGATATTGGCGTCGACCTTAAACTCGCGCAACAGGCGATCGACGATGATCTCAAGGTGAAGTTCGCCCATGCCGGAGATTAGCGTCTGGCCGGTTTCGCGGTTTACGCTGACCCGGAACGAAGGATCCTCGCGCGCAAGCTTCTGGAGCGACTCGCCAAGCCGCTCCTGGTCGGCCTTGGTCTTGGGCTCGATGGCGATCTGGATGACCGGCTGCGGAAACTCGATTGCTTCGAGCACGATCGGATGGGCCGGATCGCACAGTGTGTCGCCGGTGATCGTGTCGCGCAGTCCAACCGCGCAGATGTCTCCCGCCAGGACTTCCGTGATCTCCTCGCGCTTGTTGGCGTGCATCTTAAAGAGCCGCCCGATTCGCTCGCGTTTCTGCCGCGTCGAGTTCAACACGGTCGAGCCGCTCTCCAGGCGCCCCGAGTAAACCCGCACAAAGGTGAGCGTCCCCAGGTACGGATCGGTAGTCACCTTGAAGGCGAGCGCTGAAAACGGGGCGCTGTCACGCGGCCATCGTTCCTCGAGCTTGTCGCCCACGCGGCCGATAACCGGCGGAATGTCGCTGGGCGCGGGTAGATAATCGACCACGGCGTCGAGCATCGGCTGCACGCCCTTGTTGCGAAACGCCGAACCGAGCAGCACGGGCACCAGCTTGAGGCCGAGGGTTGCGCTCCGAATCGCCGCTCGGATCTCGGCCGGCTCGGGCCGCTTGCCCTCCAGGTAGAGCTCCATGATGCGCTCGTCGAAGTCGGCCAACGTCTCGAGCATCCGGTCGGAGTGCATTCGCGCCCGCTCGGCGAGATCCTCCGGTATCGGCTCGCTTCGGTAGGTCGCACCCAGGACGTCGCTGTCCCAGATCATCGCCCGCTGCTCGATCAGGTCCACCACGCCCGTGAACCGATCCTCGGCGCCAATCGGAAGCTGCAGCAGAAGCGGCGTTGCCTTGAGCTTGTCGCGGATCTCGGCCACCACGCGCTCGAAGTCGGACCCGATTCGGTCCATCTTGTTGATGAACGCGATGCGCGGGACCCGGTACCGGTCGGCCTGGCGCCAGACCGTCTCGGACTGCGGCTCGACACCGCCGACGGCGCAGAAAACCGCCACCGCGCCGTCGAGAACGCGCAGGCTGCGCTCGACCTCGATGGTGAAGTCAACGTGGCCGGGCGTGTCGATAATGTTGATACGGTGATCGCGCCAGAAGCAGGTCGTCGCGGCCGAAGTAATCGTTATCCCGCGCTCCTGCTCCTGCACCATCCAGTCCATCGTCGCGGTGCCTTCGTGCACCTCGCCGATCTTGTAGGTGATACCGGTGTAGTAGAGCACGCGCTCGGTAGTCGTAGTCTTGCCGGCATCGATGTGGGCCATGATGCCGATGTTGCGCACCCGCTCTATGGGAGTTTCCCGTGCCACGCTGCCGCCCTCTACTTCACCAGCGGAAATGCGCAAAGGCCTTGTTGGCCTCGGCCATCCGATGAGTATCCTCGCGCTTTTTGACCGCGCCGCCGCGGTTGTTGGATGCTTCGACCAGCTCGCCCGCCAGCCGCTCGACCATCGCCCGCTCGCTGCGCGCCCGCGAAGCCGCCACCAGCCAGCGCATGGCCAGCGACGACCGCCTCGTCGACCGGACCTCGACCGGCACTTGGTAGTTGGCGCCGCCCACCCGGCGCGAGCGGACCTCGAGCGTCGGCCGGACGTTATCGAGCGCCCGCTTGAACACCGCCAGTCCGTCTTCCTTGGTGCGCTCAGCCACCAAGTCAAGTGCGCCGTAAAAGACTCTCTCGGCCAGCGACTTCTTCCCGCGCATCATCACCGCATTGATGAACTTCGTCACCATCCGGTCGTGATACTTGGGGTCCGGCGCCACCTCGCGGACCCGAGCCTGACCCTTGCGTGCCATGTCGTCCTACTTGGGCTTCTTCGAACCGTACTTGGAGCGGCCCTGGCGCCGGTCCTGTACGCCGATGGAATCGAGCGTGCCTCGGATTACGTGATAGCGTACGCCGGGCAAATCCTTGACGCGCCCACCGCGGATGAGCACCACCGAGTGCTCCTGTAGATTGTGCCCGATGCCCGGAATGTAGGTGTTGACCTCATAGCCGTTGGACAGCCGCACCCGTGCCACCTTGCGCAGCGCCGAATTCGGCTTCTTGGGCGTCGTCGTATAGACGCGGGTGCACACACCGCGGCGCTGCGGGCACGACTGCAGCGCGGGACTGGCGGTCTTGTATCGGGTGGGCCGGCGGCCATTG
>JAJYVB010000313.1 GCA_021792265.1 Deltaproteobacteria bacterium
GCGCAAGCGTGATCCAAACGCAAGGATTGCGTGGGTGTGCGGCGAGACCGCGGCGCCGATCATGGCGCTGATGGGCGACGTTGAGGTGATCGCGGTCGACGATACCAAGCTTTTTCATGGGTCCCCTGCCGAGCGAATTGCAGAGATGGCGAAGGCGTGGGTGAAGCTGGCGGGCCGGCGTTTCGATCTTATTCTCACCGCCTACGCCGATCCCAGGTACCGCCTGCTGACGCTGACTGCCCGCGGTAAAGAGCGGAGAAAGACCAACCGCGGAAAAGGGCGATGGTGGGCGATCGCCGGACGTTACCAGGCCGATGAGTACGTTCGTCTGGTTACGGGCGTCGATGGGCCCGAGGCCGAGCGCGCGGAATTGCCAGTAATCAGGCCACCGCTTTCCGAAAACCTGCGCTGTTTGATTCATGGCACCGCCAATGGACTGGTGGCGGTCTCACCCGGCGGCGCGAAGAACACCTCGGTTGACTCGCCTCTTCGTCGCTGGCCGCTCGAATCATACAGGCTGCTCAGCGAGGAGTTGTTGAGAGGCGGCTTTCGGGTCGCCATCACGGGGGCGCACTCCGATGCCTGGGTTCGGCCCAACTTTGAAGGACTCCCGGTTATCGACCTCGTTGGCAAGACGTCGCTGGTGGAGTTGCTAGCTCTTTACGGCGCATGCGCAGCCGTCGTCGCTCACGATTCGGGGCCGCTTCATATCGCGATCCTTGCCGATGCCCCCACTGTCGCTCTCTTCGGCCCGACTATCCCATCGCATTTCGTGCCGACTCGCCCGTGGGTAAAGGTTCTTTGGGGAGGCGAAGCGCTACCATGCCGCCCTTGCTTCGACGGAAAACTTTACGCGCCATGCATGCAAAACGTCTGCCTCCAGCAGATTTCGGTCGACATGGTAATGGACGCCTTCAATGAGCTAATCGGCATCAGGAAGCTGAGAAGCACCCCATCGCCAATACGGCCAGTTTCAATAAAGCGGAGACACGGTCCGGCTAGGTCTTAAGCCGAGCCGCCCGGCATCTCGCACAGTCGAAGGACGGTTCGGTGTCCGTCGATCAAATAGGGCAACTATCGCCATGCGCGTTCTTTTTCTGAATCCTCCTTTCCATTTCCGGTTCTCCCGCGAACAGCGGAGCCCGGCGGTCACCAAGAGCGGCACTCTCTATTACCCGAAGTGGCTCTCCCATGCCGCTGGCGTCGCGATTCGCGAGGGCCATGACGTCGACCTGGTTGACGCTCCGGCCGCGGGCCTCTCGGTCAAGGCCGTCGTCGACCGGATCGCGGCTAAAAACATCCAGGCCGTGGTCTGCGACACCTCCACGCCTAGCATCGTGAACGACATCCGCGTGCTCGAGACCATCCGCGTCGCCAACCCCGCCCTGCACGTGCTCCTCGTCGGCCGCCACGTCTCGGCCGTGCCCAACGAAACCTTCGCCATGTCGCCGGCGGTTCAAGCAGTGGCGCTTCGCGAGTACGAGTACACGGTGCGCGACTGGCTGGCGGCGATCGGATGCGGCGCCGAGTTGGAGTCTGTGGACGGCCTGATCTGGCGCAATGCGAACAACGAGGTCGTTACCAACCGGCCGCGCGCGGTGATCGATAATCTCGACGAACTGCCTTTTGTGACCGAGATCTACAAGCGTTTTCTCAACATCAAAGACTATTTCTATGGGCATTCGCTGTGGCCGCTGACGGTATTCGATACGAGCCGCGGCTGTCCGTACCATTGCGCCTTCTGCGTTTACCCGCAGACGTTTAGCGGCCATACGATGCGCTACCGATCAAAGGAAAATGTGGCCGACGAGTTCGAGTTCGTTGCGCGCGAGATGCCGGAAGTCAAAACGGTGATGCTCGAGGACGACACGTTCATCATCAATAAGAAGCGGACGATGGAGCTTGCAGGGGAGTTGATCCTACGGGGCAACAAGCTACCGTTCGACGCCAACTGCCGTGCCGACGTCGGCGCCGACTCCGAGCTGCTGTCAACGCTGCACAAGGCGGGTGCCCGCCTGTTTTGCGTCGGCTTCGAAAGTGGCGACGTTGAAGTCATCCGCGGCATGCATAAGAACAACGCCTCAACTCGCGACGCTGGGTATCACGACGAGGCGAAGAAGTTCGTGAACCTTTGCCGCAAGGCCGACATCATGGTGCACGGCTGTTTTATGGTCGGCAATCTCAATGAGACGCAGGAGAGCATGGAAAAAACGCTGCAATTTGCCAAGCAACTAAGGCCCGACACGGCACAGTTCTTCCCCATCATGGTATACCCGGGCACCGTCGCTTACCGCGAGGCCAGGGAGCGCGGATATCTCTCGACCGAGGACTGGTCAGCCTGGCTGACCAGAGACGGCCTGCATAACAGCGTCGTGAACCTGCCAGGTATCAGCCATGAGCAACTGGTTACATTCTGCGATCGCGCGCGCAGGCGTTTTTACCTGAGTCCCGGATACATCATGAGGAAGGCGCTGCAATCTCTCCGCGACTGGCGAGAATTTCAACGTAACGTGAAAGGATTTGCGAGCCTGTGGCAATATCTCGTTCGCGGCACTCTTGGCGGAGCTGGCTCGGCGGCGGCACCTGCGCGGGCACAGTCCAGGCAGGCATAAGAATGGCAGCCTTCAGCGGGCAGCCATCGGTGTCGATCATCATCCCGACCTGGAACGGCGCGGGCAGGATCGAACGTTGCCTGAGCGCCCTTCGCAATCAGGATTTCGGCCGTCCATTCGAGATCGTCGTTGTCAACGACGGATCGACGGACGGTACGCTGGACATACTGGCACGCTACAAGGAGGTACGTTTAATTACCCAGGCTAACGCTGGACCTGCAGCGGCACGCAACCACGGCGCTCGAGCGGCCTCGGGCGACATCATCGTCTTCACCGACGATGACTGCGAGCCGCTCGCAAACTGGCTGACCGAGATGGTGCGGCCGTTCGCCGATCCCGAAGTCGTCGGCGCCAAGGGCGTCTACCGCACCCGCCAGTCCAATATCGTCGCGCGTTTCGTGCAAATCGAGTACGAAGACCGTTACCGGTTACTCGCACGCCAACCCACCATTGACTTCATCGACACATATTCCGCCGCGTTTCGGCGCGACCGTTTCCTCGAAACGAGCGGCTACGACAGCTCCTTCCCCGTGGCATGTGCGGAAGACGCAGAACTCTCATATCGCATGTCGGCCCGGGGCTGGAGGATGGTCTTTGTTCCGGCGGCGGCAGTGTACCATCGGCATCCGGACTCCCTTGTCGCCTACGTGAGGAAGAAGTTCAAATTCGCGTTCTGGCGCGTGTTGGCCGTGAAGAAAAATCCCGCCAAGGCGATCAAAGACAGCCATACGCCTCAACTTATGAAACTGCAGATGGTCTTTGCGCCGGCGTTGGCGTTGGGACTGCTGGCCCGCGTCACCGGACTAACAGTCGTACCGTTATGCTCGATAGTAGCCGAGATATTTTTGCTCAGCGCTTTGCCGTTCACATTGCGGGCCTTCACGAGAGATCCAACGGTCGCGGTACTCTCGCCGTGGATACTGGCGGCGCGTTCGTGTTCTC
>JAJYVB010000314.1:0-2189 GCA_021792265.1 Deltaproteobacteria bacterium
TCGTGATCCCAGAAGGGCGTTTTGACGCAGAGGCTGCCTTCGCAACGATCGAACGCCATCGCGTAACCGTGCTGTCCGCCGTGCCAACCATTTACCGCATGATGCTGGCCGTACCCGGGGCCGAGTCGCGCCACCGGCTCGACTCGCTCAGGGTGGGGTTAAGCGCGGGCGAGCCGCTTCCAGCCAACACCTTCACGGAATGGCAAGACCGGCTCGGCGTCACGATTCTCGACGGGCTTGGCCAGAGCGAAAGCCACATCTTTGTCGCCAATCGCATCGGAATGAAGGTGAAGCCGGGCTCGATGGGCAAGCCGCTTCCGGGCTACGAGGTGGCGATCCTAGGCGATGATGGAAAACCTGTGCCTGCGGGCGAATCTGGAGACCTCGCCTTCCGCAACGACCATCCGGGACTGACGCTCGGCTATCATCGGAACCCCGAGCGATGGGCAGCGGTCAATCGCAACGGTTGGTACTACACTCAGGATGTCGCCTACGCCGACGAAGACGGCTACTTCTGGTACGTTTCGCGCTCCGACGACCTGATCAAGAGCCGCGCCTACCTCATCTCGCCCAAGGAAGTGGAATCCGCGCTCCTGGAGCACCCCGCGGTTCTGGAAGCGGCTATCGTTGGCATCCCGGACCAGGTAAAAGGCCAGCGAATCAAGGCGTTCCTTACTCTCAAGGCCGGCAACGCGGGGTCTGAGGACCTGACCAACTCGATCAAGGATCATCTGCGGCGCGTGATTGCGCTCTACAAGGTGCCGCAAGATATCGAATATGTCGCCGAGCTGCCGAAGACTTTCAATGGCAAGATCCTGCGCCGCGAACTTCGAGCGCGCGGTTAACGAGTACCCCGGGGCAAGGCCGTGTCACGGGCAAACCCGCAACGGGACCAAAAGCTGCCAGCTAGTTTGGTCGGAAGACCGCTCAAGCGCGTCGAGGACCGCCGCCTTCTTACCGGTCGCGGCTGCTATGTAGACGATTACCAGCCGCCCGGCTTGCTCTACGCCGCATTCCTCCGCGCACAGGAGGCGCACGCGCGAATCGTCCGCGTTGACACCGCCGCCGCTCGCGGCCTGCCCGGCGTAGTGACCGTGATGGCGGGCGAAGAGATGGCCCGATGGGTCAAGCCGATGTGTGCGGTCTCGACGATGGCAGGCTACAAGGTCACGCCGATGACGGCACTCGCCGTGGGCAAGGTGCGCTACGTCGGCGAAGCGATAGCCGTCGTGGTCGCCGAGAGCCGTTACGCAGCCGAGGATGCCCTGGACCGCATCGTGCTCGAGACCGAGCCGTTGGAGGCGGTCGTGGACGTTGAAGAAGCGTTGGCGCCGGGAGCAACGCTACTTTACGAAAAAACGGGCACCAACGTTATCGTTACTAGAGAGTTCATGCGTGGCGAGGTCGCGCCGGGAATGGCTGACGTGACAGGCAGGCCGCCCGGCGGCTCCGAGGCCGTCGTCGTACGCGAACGCTTTCGCTTTCGCCGCCACGCCGCAGTTTTTATCGAGCCGCGCGGGTGCGTTGCCGAATACCGGGGTGGCGTGCTCACGCTTCGTACGGCCACCCAGTGCCCGGGTGTGGTGCGCACTGCTATCGCAGACTTGCTTGGTATGGCCGAGTCGCAGGTCCGAGTTGTCGCGCTGGATGTCGGCGGCGGTTTTGGCGCCAAGTCGTCGGTCTATCCCGAGGAACTGGCGGCGGCTGCGCTTGCGCGCATTCTGGAGCGGCCGGTTAAATGGATCAGCGACCGGCGCGAGGATCTGCTCACAACCTCGCAAGGATGGGACGAGATTGTCGACGCTGAGTTGACGCTGACCGGCGACGGAAAGATCGTCCAGCTTAAGGCCGAGGTAATCGCCGACGTCGGTGCCTATTCCGTTTACCCCTGGACCGCCGCTATCGAGCCGGTGCAAACGATAAGTTTTCTCCCGGGTCCGTATCGTGTGCCGAACTATTGGGCGAGAGCCAGCGCGGTTGTGACTTGCAAGGCGCCCACCGGGCCCTACCGCGGCGTCGGCCGGCCGATCTCGACCTTTGCGATGGAGGCGTTGATGGACCGCGCGGCGCGCCGCCTGGGGATCGACCCTGCCGAGCTGCGGCTGCGCAACTTCATCGCCGAAAGCGAATGTCCCTACAAGACGCCGTCGGGGATCGTATGGGATCGGGCCGATTTTTCCAGCGAGCTC
>JAJYVB010000314.1:2199-3542 GCA_021792265.1 Deltaproteobacteria bacterium
GGCGCTGGAGATGGTCGATTACGATCGCTGGCGCGACGAGCAGGCCCGTGCGCGGAAAGACGGTCATCTGCTTGGAATCGGGATCGCCTCCTACGTTGAACTGACTGGAATCGGCTCGGCCACGCCAGCCGCTCCGGGGATGCCGCTGCCGTCGGGGACAGAAGCAGCAACCGTACGCGTCGATCCGTCGGGCACCGTTACGGCGATCTTTGGGATCGCTTCGCACGGCCAGGGACTCAAAACGACGCTAGCGCAAATCGTCGCCGATGAAATGGAAGTTCCCCTCGAACACGTCCGCATCCTGTGGGGCGACACGAACGCAGCGCCGTACGGCACGGGAAGTTACGCCAGCCGGGGAGCGGTGATGGGCGGCGGAGCGGCTATGCTGGCCGCGCGGGCGGTGATGGAAAAGGCGCGGCAGATCGCGTCGCATCTGCGCGAGGCTGAAGCGGAACAAGGCGCCGGCTCGGAGCGTCACGTTACGCTCGCCGACATCGCGCGCGCGGCCTACGCGGGCAAGAAACGGCTACCCAGGGAAATGGAACCCGGACTGGAAGCCACCCGGTTCTACGATCCCTATTATGGCACCGCAACTTCGGCCACTCATGCTGCGGTTGTCGAGGTCGATCCTGAAACCTGGGGCGTTAGGATACTGGCGTACGTCGTGGCCGAGGATTGCGGCCGGCTCGTAAATCCGCTGGTCGTCGACGGCCAGGTTTTTGGCGGCGTGGTGCAGGGCCTGGGCGGTGCGCTTCTGGAAGAAGTGGTCTACGAGCCGGGCGGCCAGCTCGTAACCGCGAGCCTGATGGACTACCTGGTGCCGACGGCGTCTGATGCTCCCGCGATCGCGGTTCACCACATGGAAGCGGCCTCGCCAACTTCGCTCGGCGGTTTTCGCGGCGTCGGCGAGTCAGGAACGATTGGCGCTCCGGCGACGATCGCCAACGCTATCGCCGACGCGCTGGCGCCGCTCGGAATAGAATTTCACGAGCTTCCGATAACACCGGCGAAAATCTTCGCTGCGGCTGCAGAACGCCGCCCTGTCGTGGAAGTCGGCGGCCACAAAACTGTCTGATACCCGGAGGTTGGCAGGTTACGATGGATCTGGGACTTAAGGACAAAGTGGTGCTGGTTACGGGGGGTGCGCGGGATATCGGGCGCGAAATCTCGCTTACCTTCGGACGCGAGGGCGCAGCGGTCGCCGTTAACTATTCGCATTCGGCCGAAGAGGCGCTGCGAATTGTCGCTGCGATTCGCGCGATGGGTTCCCGAGCAGAGGCCTTCGCTGCAGACGTCGGCGACTATGGCGCAGTGAGCGCCATGGCCGCAAGGATCGAGGCGGA
>JAJYVB010000040.1:0-5293 GCA_021792265.1 Deltaproteobacteria bacterium
GTTCGATCCGGGGAAGGCAAGGCCCGGATAGCGCAGAGAATCGCGCGCCCAACTGCTCCAGGAGGCAGTAGCAACCGTGAAGGAGCGCACTTTCGCTGTTACCTTCGATCGTAATGCCGGCGGGCGTCCGCGAGATGCCGAAACTGTCCGGGCCGACAGGGCTTTGGGAGGGCTGGGAAGGTGCGCTGGCGCCGTCCGCGATCGCCAGCGCGGTTCGTACAACGCGGGAAGAGGCCCGAACCAGCACTTGTTCGCCGGTCATCGTGGCGAGTGCCGCCGCCAACTCGCGCGCCGCATGGCGCGCAATTTCACCCGCAGCGTCGGCCAAAAGGATTCTGAGCTGCTCCGGATTCCCGGACATGGGACTAGCAGGCTGGCGAAAAGGCTTTTCACCAACCTGCTCCCCTCACTGTAGTCTCTCCCAGGGGGAGAGAGCTAAGGGAAGGAAGCTGGTTTTTTCGCAGGGTGTTGAGCGATAATCCCTCTGCTGCGTCCGAATTTCCAGTTTCTCAACGCGGTTGCTGCTAACGACGCGCAAACGAGCGCTGCGACCAAACCCTCGCGTTCCACCGGATTTTACGCGCCACTTTCAGATGATAACATCGCTGGCATGCCAGTTGCCCCGCGCTTCAGGCGCCAGGAGTAACGGCGAGCCGAGAATCGGGGGCCAATGCCAAGTCCGCAGGAAATTCTGGAAAAGCTTCGTTCCGTCAAGTATCCCGGTTTCAGCCGAGACATCGTATCGTTCGGGTTGGTGAAGGATATCGAGGTCGCGCACGGCGGCGTCACCGTCTCCCTGAGAACCCCGTCGGCGCGCGCCGAAGTTATCTCTGAGATCGCCGCCGCAGTGAAGAGTACCGTGGCCGCGATGGACGGCGTCCCGGCGGTCGAGGTCACCGTCGAGCAAGTCCAGGCCAGCCGGCCCACAGCCGCTGCTGCCGGTCCGCAGCCGCTTGCCGGCGTCGATCACGTTATCGCCGTAGCAAGCGGCAAGGGCGGCGTCGGCAAATCGACGGTCGCCGTCAACCTGGCGCTGGCGATGCATTCGGCGGGCCGAAGCGTCGGGCTCATGGACGCCGACGTTTACGGGCCGAGTCTCGCCATGATGGTGGGCGGCACGGGTGAGCGGCCGCAGGTCACGCCTGAGAAGCGCATCGTGCCGCTGCATCGCTTCGGCATCCGCTACATCTCGATTGCGCACTTTGTGGACGCGCAGGCACCGATAATATGGCGCGGCCCGATGGTGGCCAAGGCCGAAAACGAGTTTCTTTTCAATGTCGAATGGGGCCGGCTCGACTGCCTGGTGCTCGACTTGCCGCCCGGCACTGGCGACGCTCAGCTAACGATCACTCAGCGAGTCGCCCTTGCAGGCGGTATAGTGGTCACCACTCCACAGGAGATCGCGCTACTTGACGTAAGGCGCGGAATCGCGATGTTCCAGGAAGCCAAAGTTGCCGTGCTCGGCGTCGTTGAGAACATGAGCTACTACCTGTGCCGCAAGTGCGGCCATCGCCATGAGATCTTCGGTCATGGCGGCGGGGCCCGGCTGGCCGCCGAATTCGGGGTGCCATTCCTCGGTGAGCTTCCACTTCTGCACGAACTGCGCGCGGGCGGCGACGAGGCGAGTCCGCTCGTCGCGGCACGTCCCGACCATCCCGCAAGCGCCGTCTTCCGCGAGATAGCCGGCACCATCCTGGAACGCCTTGAGCAGCCGGCGGCCCAGCCCCGGGAATAGCGGGGCGGAGCGAGGAGCCCGCCGCACGCTGGCGGCACCGGTCGCGCAACGTATGAGCTTCGCCATCTTCGATGTCGAGACCCGGATCGACAAGCGGTTGCTGAGGGAATGTTATTTCCCGGACGTGGCGCTGGCCGACGATGAGGCCTTCGCCCGGTGGCGCAGCGAACGCTCGGGCCGGGGGCAGAGCGATTTCGCGCCGCTTGCCTTCCACGTGCCGATCTCGATCGCGGTCGGCAATGCGGCTGACGATTACACGCTGCAGCCGGTGGAAACGCTGTGCAACGACAATTATTCAGAGCGCGAGATAGTAGCCGAGTTCTGGCGGCGTATCGGCCGCTTCCAGGGAAGGCTGGTGAGCTTCAACGGCCGGCGCTTCGACCTGCCGGTGCTTGAACTTGCTGCGCTGCGCTACGGGCTGTCGGCACCGGATTACTTCGCGGCGCCGCACGGAGGACGCGAGCGCCTCGCCGACCGACATCTCGACCTCTACGACTTCCTGACCAACCGCGGCGCCGCCCGTTCGGTGGGCGGGCTGGATGCGCTTTTGCGCATGATCGGGTTGCCGGGCAAGGCGGGGCTCGACGGCGCGCGTGTGCAGGAATATTACGAGGCCGGGAGGCTGGCGGAAATTCATCGTTACTGCCGGGCGGACGTCGTGCGGACCCACCTGCTCTTCCTTCGCGTCGAGCTGATGCGCGGACGGATCGATGAAGGCGGATGGCGCAGAGTCAGCGAGGCGGCGCTGGCGCTCCTCGCCGAGCTGGAAGCATCGTCCGGCCAGGGCAGCGGCATGGAGTCGCGATGAGTACCAAGCCCTCGATCTCGCTCATCGTTGCCGCCTACAACGAAGAGGCGCTAATCGGTCAGTGCCTGCGCAGCGCGTCGTTCTGCAACGAGCTGGTGGTGGTCGATTCCTTTTCGACCGACCGCACGGTGGAAATCGCCCGGCAATGCGGCGCCCGCGTCTTTCAGCATGAGTTTACCGACTACGTAAGGCAGAAACAGATGGCGCTGGACCGGGCCACCGGCGAGTGGGTCCTTCTACTCGATGCCGACGAACAGGCAACCTGGGAACTGGGGCGCGAGATCGAATCGGTGGTGGCGCAGCCCGGAGCCGCCGACGGCTATCGGATCCGCCGCGTTCTCTATCATTTGCGCCACTTCTACACCCGGCCTGTGTATCGCGACCGGCCGGTGCGGCTCTTTCGCCGCGAGCGCGGTCATATCGGCGGCCGCGACCCGCACGACAAGGTGGTCGTCGCCGGGCGCGCCGGCGAGCTTCGCTCGCCGCTGCTTCACTTCAGTTACCGCGATGTCGCCGACCATGTAGCCACGATCAATCGTTTTACCACGCGCGCCGCCGCGGAGACCGAGCCTTCAGCGTTTACCGCCTTAAGAATGGTCGGCAATCCGATATGGCGGTTCTTCAACTTTTATATTCTTCGCGGTGGGTTCCTCGAGGGCGGACCCGGCCTCTACGCTGCGATGACCGCCGCCTTCTACGTCTTTCTCAAGTACGCCAAGCTTTACGAACGCCGCCTGTCCGGGCGGCGGCCGCGCTGAGCGCCAGGCGCCGTGGCGCTTTTCTTGGCGCGTGTACCTGCTAACTTAAGCGGCGTAGCATGAAACGCCTTCTGCGCTATGTCGCCCGCTATCGCCTGCGGTACGCGAGCGGCATCCTCTGCACGGTCCTGACCGCGACCCTCGCCATGGTCATTCCGATTCTTATCCGCAACGCCATCAATGCCGTTCAACAGCGCCATTTCGCGCGCGTCCCGGGATTTGCCGAGCTGATCGTAGCGGCTGCGCTCGGGATGGGCGTGGTGCGCTGGCTTTCGCGGTCGATCATTTTTAACTGCGGACGCGACATTGAGTACGACCTGCGAAACGACCTGTTCGCGCGGCTGCTGACGCTTAGCCCAAGCTTTTACGAACGGTTGAAGACGGGCGACCTGATGTCGCGCATGATCAACGACCTGACGGCCGTGCGGATGATGGTCGGACTCGGCATCCTGACCTTCATCAACACCCCGCTGTACTACCTCTATGCACTCGCTTTCATGACCTCGCTCAACGGGCGGCTTACCCTGGCGTCGCTGGCGCCGTACGGAGTGCTCTGCGCCGGAATTTGGAGACTCGCTCATACCCTGATGGAGCGCAGCCTGCGCGTGCAGGAGGAACTGGGACGCATCGGCGCCAGGGTGCAGGAGAGCCTCGCCGGAATCCAGGTCGTCAAGGCGTATACCGCCGAAGAGCACGAAGTTGCGCGCTTCCGCGAGATTAACCAGACCTACAACGCCGAAAACCTGCGACTGGCGCGGGTGCGCGGGATGCTTATGCCGCTGATTCGCGGCGCGGCGGCAACGGCGGCGATGATCGTTCTTATCTACGGCGGCTTCCTGGTCACCCAGCATCGGATGAGCCTGGGCGACCTGGTGGCCTTCATGAGCTACCTGGGCCTGCTTGCCTGGCCTACGACCTCGCTTGGCTGGATGCTCTCCATTTATCAGCGCGGTAAGGCCTCGATGAAGCGGCTGGCCGACATTTTCGAGGCGGCGCCGGTTCCTGCTCCAAGCGACGATGGCCAATGGGGTCTGGAAGTGGCGGGCGCTATCGAATGGGAGCACGTCTGGTTCAGCTATTTCGCTTCTCCCGGCACAAACGGCGGCGCCGACGATGGCGCAGCGGCCTGGGCGCTCCGCGACGTGAACATTAAGGTGCAGCCGGGTGAGAAGCTGGCCATTGTCGGCCGCACGGGCGCCGGCAAGTCAACCCTGGTCAAGCTGCTCACACGCCTCATCGAGCCCACCGCCGGCCGGGTGCTGGTTGACGGACGCGATGTGCGCGACGTGCCGCTCGCACGCCTGCGCCGCAGCGTCGGGGTCGTGCCGCAGGAGCCGGTCCTGTTCTCGGATACGCTGGCCCGCAATATCGCGTTTGGATGCCCTGGGGCGCCGCGCGCGGAGATCGAGCGTGCGGCGGTGGCTGCAGGCCTGGTTGGCGACCTCGAGGCGATGCCGCGCGGGATGGAGACGCGAGTGGGGGAGCGCGGGATGACGCTCTCGGGGGGTCAGAAACAGCGCGTAACCGTAGCGCGCTTGCTCACCTACGATCCGGCGGTGGTGGTGCTCGACGACGCGCTCTCCAGCGTCGATACCGAGACCGAGCACGCAGTGCTCCACACGTTGGGCGAAAGCGTAAAGGGGCGCAGCATGGTCGTCGTCTCGCATCGGGCCTCGACGGTGCGCGACGCCGACCAGATCGTCGTGCTGCAGGACGGCGTCGTCGCCGAGCGCGGGACGCATGAGGAACTGATGGCGCGCCGGGGCGCATACGCTGAACTTTTCCGCCGCCAACTGCTCGAAGAGGAACTGGCCTCGTACTGAAGCGATGGAGAGCACGGCAAAGGCTCAACCGGGACGGATCTATGACTGGCAGCTGCTGCGCTGGGTGTGGACGTTCGTGCGTCCCTACCGCCGGATGATGTTCGCGGCGCTGGTGCTGATGCCGCTCAACTCGGCGTTCGCGCTCGCGCAGCCCTACCTGGTGAAGCTG
>JAJYVB010000040.1:5303-17333 GCA_021792265.1 Deltaproteobacteria bacterium
GCGAGGCGACCGGCGCGTGCGCGATATGGTCCGGCAGGTCGATGCGCAGCCGCCAATCGTCATTCATCAGCGCCAGTGTAGTCAGACCTCCCGGGCGCCTGTCCTGCAAGCCGGCCGTCAGTGGGCTGCGCGCTCGCGCAGCCCTACCTGGTGAAGCTGACCATCGACCTCTTTTTAAGCGGCACCGCGCACGCTCCCGCGCCGTACTTCGACCCGTTACTGCGGCTGGCCGGAGGTCACGGCCTGTTGATGATGGGGTTCTGCTACCTGCTGATGGTCGCGGGCGAGTTCACAACTTTCTACGGACAGTACTATCTCACCATGGCGGTTGCGCAATACAGCCTGTCCGACCTGCGCATCGCGCTTTTCGCCCGCCTCGAGCGGCTACCGCTTGCCTTTTTCGATAGCACCCCGGTGGGCCGCCTGGTCAGCCGATCCACCACCGACATTGATGCGATCAACGAGATGTTCAACGCCGGGTCGCTCACTATCCTGGTCGATCTGCTCACTCTGGCCGGGATCGTCGCGATCATGTTCGCACTCAACGCGCACCTGGCGCTTTGGTCGCTATGCGCCATCCCGCCGCTTTTGGTGATAATCAATCTCTTCCGGGTGCGGGCCCGCGCGCTTTACCGAGAGATTCGCGATCGGCTTGCCGCGCTCAATGCCTATCTCTCAGAGGCGCTTTCCGGGATGGCGGTGATCCAGCTTTTCACCCACGAGGCCGAGAGCGGGCGTGAGTTCGAGCTGCTGAACCGCCGCAGCCGCGACATTCAAAGAACGGCAAACATTTACGAGGCCGGCCTGTTCTCGTCGGTCGAGGCGCTGAGCTCGGTAACGGTGGCGCTTATCCTGTGGGCCGGCGGGGGAGAGGTCGTGCGCGCCATGATTGGCATCGGCACGCTGGTTGCCTTTATCGAATACGCGCAGAAATTCTTCTTCCCTTTGCGCGACATCTCGACCAAGTACACGGTGCTGCAATCGGCGCTTGCCGCGACCGAACGTATCAAGGATTTGATGGAGGAAGTGCCGGAAGCTGCCGGCGCACCACAAAGGGCCGCGCCGCGGGCTGCGCTGGGAAGCACGCGCGGCGAGATCGTCTTCGACCAGGTGAGTTTCGCGTACCGGCCCGGCGAACCGGTGCTGCGCGATATCAGCTTCATCGTCGAGCCCGGCCGCAAGGTTGCCGTTGTCGGCGCCACCGGATCGGGCAAAACTACGATCATCAAGCTGCTGGCGCGCTTTTACGATGTCACCTCGGGACGCATCCTGGTCGACGGCCGCGACGTGCGCGCCTGGGACCTGCGCGAACTGAGGCGTGCCATCGGACTGGTTCAGCAGGACGTTATGCTCTTTTCGGGCAGCGTTGGCGATAATCTGCGGATGGGGCGCACGGGGCTCGACGACCGAGCACTCATGCGCGCCCTCGAACGCTCCCAGGCTCTAACCTTCGTCCGCGGGCTGCCCCATGGCCTCGAAGAGGAGGTGATTGAGCGCGGCGCCAACCTGTCGGCGGGCCAGCGCCAGCTTCTCGCCTTCGCACGCGCACTTGCCTACGACGCGCCAATCCTGGTGATGGACGAGGCAACTTCGAGCGTCGATAGTGAAACCGAGCGCCTGCTTCAGCTCGCGCTCGAAGAGCTGCTGGCTGACCGGACGGCCCTCGTCGTCGCCCATCGCCTGTCGACTATCGAGCGCGCCGACCGCATCCTGGTTCTCAGCAAAGGCATCCTGCGCGAGAGCGGAACCCATCGCGAACTGCTCGCGCAAGGCGGCCTCTACCGCCGCCTGTTCGAAGTACAGTACGCACCGCCGGGCACCGGCATAGAGCCCTCGGCCGCCTGATGCGCGCGGCGGGCCGGCAGACAGCAGTCCTCGCGCTTGCAGCACTGCTCGCCGTCGCGGCGTCTGGCTGCGAGGTGGGCTACCTCGCGCGTGCTGCTTATGAAGAAGGGCGGCTGCTGTGGAACCGACGGCCGATAAGCGACGAACTTACCAACCCCGGCCTCGACCCGGAGCATCGCGACGCGTTGGCGATGGTGCTCAAGGTGCGGGAGTTCGCGCGCGAGCGCTTGGGGCTCAATGTTGGGGGAGCCTACCGGACGATCTCGCAGGTGGATCAGGACGCGATCGTATGGGTGGTAATGGCAGCACCCGCTACTTCGCTGCGCCCGCTCACCTGGTGGTTTCCAATCGTCGGTTCGGTACCCTATCGCGGTTATTTCGCGCGCACGCAAGCCGAGGCCGAGGCGCAGAGCCTCGGGGACGAAGGTTATGACACGTTGGTCCGCCCGGCAGTGGCGTTCTCAAGCCTGGGCTTTTTCGACGACCCGCTGTTGTCTAACCTGCTCGCGCTCAACCGCGTCGTACTGGCAGGGACGGTCATCCACGAGCTTTTTCATCGCACCTTTTTCCTTGCGAGCAACGTAACGTTCGACGAGTCTGCGGCAACCTGGGTGGGCAGCCGGGGCGCGGCAGAGTTCTTTGCCGAAACCGAAGGGCCAACTTCGCGAGACGCGGTAGCGGCTCGGGCGGTGGTCGCGAGCAATTTAACCTTCGCGCGCTTTCTGCTACAGGCGCAGGCGCAGCTTTTGAGGCTTTACGGAAGCGGCCTGCCCAAAAACGAGATCCTGCGCCGCCGCAAGGCGCTGTTCGCTCAGATCCGCACCGACTATGCGCGCCTCAAACCTTCGCTCTCGGGGCTGGACCGCTTCGACCTCGACCGCCATCCACTCAACAATGCGGCCCTGCTCGACTATTTGCTTTACTTCCACAACCTATGGGACTTCGACGCGCTCGACCGGCTCTCTCACCACAATCTGCCGGCGACGATCAAGGCGATAATCACGCTCGCCCAGAACGACCCCCAGGACCCGTTTTACGCCGTCTGGCGCGCTACCCATCTTCCAAGCCACTAGCGGAGCCTGAAGGCAACGGCCGGCCTGCGCGGACGGCCGAACAACCGCGTTGCTATACTAATGACCGTAACATGGAGGAAGCCCCAAGGTTTGCGGCCGACCGGATGCTGGGGCGGCTCGCACGATGGCTTCGGCTGCTGGGCGCCGACGTAAGCTGGTATCCAGACCTGGGTGGAAGCGAGTTCCTTCGCCGAGCGCGCGCCGAGGAGCGGATCGCGCTTACGCGTGACAAACGGCTGCGCACGGCGCCCGACGTTGGATTCCTGTCAAGCGACGGGTTTCGCGGCCAGCTTCGTGAGGTCCTGGCGCGTTTTCCGTTTGACCCGCAGCGGCACGCCTTCAGCCGTTGTTCACGATGCAACAAGGAGCTGACGCCGATCGAACGCGAGGACGTCAGGTCCCTCGTTCCGCCGTTCGTTTACGCCAACCATCAGCGGTTCGCCCGATGCGAGCAGTGCGGACGCATTTACTGGCAGGCTACCCATCCCGAGCGCATCCTTGGCGAGCTGCGCCGCCTTGGCCTCGGGTGGTAGCCGCGCGCCTGCGCCGCCCCAGCGTCGCCTGTAAATCGGCCCGTAGCCGCGCTAAAGTTGTCCAAGCGCAAGAGTTGTCCGCCGGCCGGATCGCTGCTTTAGGTTGACCGAACTCATACGGGTGGCACATGAAGCTGCGGAACAAGTCTATCGTTATAACGCCCGAAATCTATGGTTACATCGTCGAGCACGGGCATAACCTTGATCCGCTAATCGCGGAATTGATCGAAGAGACGCAACGCACCACCGATCGAGCGTCGTTGCAGACCCCGCCTGAGCAAGCAACCCTGATGGGGATGCTGGCGCGCGCGATCGGCGCGCGCGAGGCGATCGAGGTCGGCACCTTCACCGGCCTGAGCGCGCTCTGCGTCGCCCGGGCGCTGCCCGCCAACGGGCATCTGCTTTGCCTTGATATCAGCGCCGAATGGACCGCGATGGCGCGCCGCTACTGGGACCGCGCCGGCGTTGGGCACAAGATCACGCTGCGCCTTGGTCCGGCGCTCGACTCGCTGCGCGCGTTGCCGCCTGTCGAACGCTTCGACTCCGCGTACATCGACGCCGACAAGGGTAATTACCGCACCTATTACGAAGAGGTCCTCATGCGCACTCGCACCAACGGGCTCATCCTCTTCGACAATGTGCTCTGGCACGGCGAGGTCGCAAACCCCCGCATCCGAGACCCCGAGGTGCTGGCGCTGCGCGACCTTAACGACGCGCTGGCCGCCGACCGCCGGGTTGAAGTGGTGATGCTGCCGATGGACGACGGGCTGACTATCGTGCGCAAGAAATAAGCGCTCCGTATTCGTGACCGTATCCGGACGCACCCGGCGCCGCACCGACCCGATACGCAAACCTGGTCGTGCGGTTGGTAGCGCGTGCGCCGCGCGCTAAACTCGGCTTTCCGGAGCAACCGGCTGACTTTCGATGGACGACCGCTACGATCCCAGAAAAATCGAGACCTTCTGGCAGGCCCAGTGGGCGCAGCAGAATCTTTACGTAGCACATGAGGATCCCGCGCGCCGCAAATTCTATCTTCTCGAGATGTTTCCCTACCCTTCGGGCGACGGACTGTCGGTCGGCCACCTGCACAACTACGTGCCGAGCGACGTTGTCGGGCGCTGGCGCCGGATGGCCGGATTCAACGTGCTCCACCCGATGGGGTGGGACGCCTTCGGCTTGCCGGCCGAGAATGACGCGCTGCTGAAGGGCCTGCACCCCAAGGACACGGTGCCGCGGTATGCCGAAAACTTCAAGCGTCAGTTGAAGCTTGTTGGATGCGCCTACGACTGGACGCGAGAGATCAACTCCTCGTTCCCCGACTACTATCGCTGGACCCAGTGGTTCTTTCTGCTCCTGATGCGCCGGGGCCTTGCCTACCGCGCGGTAGGCTCCCAATGGTGGTGCGAGAAGTGCCGCACCATCCTCGCCAACGAGCAGGTGGTCAACGGATGTTGCTGGCGGCACAGCGACACGCCGGTGACCAAGAAGGACCTGGAGCAGTGGTATTTTCGAATCACCGCTTACGCCGATCGCCTGCTCGCCGGGCTTGACGGCATCGACTGGCCCGAGCCGATAAAGCTGATGCAGCGAAACTGGATCGGCCGCTCGGAGGGCGCCGAGATTGGTTTCCCCGTCACCGGCCATCAGGAGAGCGAGGTACGCTTCTTTACCACCCGGCCCGACACCGTGTTCGGCGTCTCCTTCATGGTGCTCGCTCCCGAACATCCACTCGTGGCCGAGATAACCACCGCTGACTGCCGCAGCACCGTCGAAGAATACGTCGAGCGAGCACGGCGCGAGAGCGAGATCGAGCGCCTTTCGGCGCTGCGGGAAAAGACCGGCGTGTTCACCGGCGCCTTCGCGTACAATCCCTTCACGCAGCGCAACATTCCCATCTGGATCGCCGACTACGTGCTGATGGGTTACGGTACGGGAGCGATCATGGCGGCGCCGGGCGAGGACCAGCGCGACTTCGAATTCGCGACGCGCTACGGCCTGGAAATCCCGGTGGTAACCGCGCCTGCCGACGGAAGCCCGCCCGAACCGGGGCGCGCCTTCGCCGCCCACGGCGTCACCGTTAACTCGGGCTTCCTTACAGGCATGCCAACGGTCGCAGCGATCGAGGCGGTGTGCCGCTTTGTCGAGGAGCGCGGCCTCGGGCGGCGTGCGGTCAGCTACCGGATGCGCGACTGGCTGATTTCGCGCCAGCGCTATTGGGGCGCGCCGATTCCCGTAGTCTATTGCAAGAGCGGTTGCGGTATCGTCCCGGTGCCCGACGAGCAGCTTCCGGTGCTGCTTCCCGACCTCAAGCACTATCAGCCGTCCGGTACGGGGCGTTCGCCGCTAGCAAACGTTCCGGAGTTTCTCCATACCCGCTGCCCGAAGTGCGGCGGCGAAGCGGAGCGCGAAACCGATACGCTCGACGGTTTTGCCTGTTCGTCGTGGTACTACCTGCGATTTGCGTCGCCGCGCTACGAAGCGGGCCCGTTCGACCCCGAAAAGGCCAACTACTGGCTGCCGGTGGATCTTTACATTGGCGGCGCCGAACACGCGGTGATGCATCTGCTGTACGCGCGGATGTGGACCAAGGTCATGTACGACGCCGGACTGATTCGCTTCGAGGAGCCGTTTCCGGTGTTGCGCAACCAGGGAATGATCTGGGCGGCCGACGGGCAGAAGATGTCCAAAAGCAAGGGCAACGTGGTAACGCCCGACGCCATGGTTGAGAAGTACGGCGCCGACCCGCTGCGTCTGTGGGAATTGTTCATGGGCCCGTTCGAGGAGCCGACAAACTGGAACGAGAAGGGCGTGGTCGGCACGGCTCGTTATCTGGCCCGGGTATGGACGCTGCTTCGGCGCTACATCGGCGCCGGGTGCCCGCAGGGCGAACCGAGCCCGCAGACGCTGCGGCGCGTGCATCGGACAATCGCGACAGTCAGCGAACATATCGAGCGTCTGCGCTTCAACACGGCGCTCTCAGCGCTGATGGACGAGCTGAATTATCTTTCAGGCCTGGCGCCCGAAGAGATGGGACGTGTTGCGGTCGAAAGCTACGTGCTGATGCTGGCACCGATGGCGCCCCATATCGCCGAGGAGCTGTGGCGCGCGCTGGGACACGGCGATTCAGTCCATCTGCAATCCTGGCCGAAGTACGATCCCGAACTGGCACGCGAGGAAACGGTAACCGTCGTGGTGCAGGTCAACGGCAAGGTACGGGAGCGGTTTACGATCGACGCCGGAACGCCGGAAGCGGAAGTGCGAAGCCGAGCGCTGCAAAGCGAAGCCGTAGCACGCCATCTGGCGGGCAAGGCGCCCAAGAAAATTATTTACGTGCCCGACAAACTCGTTAGTATCGTTGCGTAGCTGGCCTCTGCGACGCGGGTGCCGTGAAGGCCTATCCCGCCCGGCGTCCGCAGGGGCACTCAAATAACGGCGGCCCGAGGCATCCTGCACGGGCACAACAATGGGGAGAAAAATGGCTGAAGAACCGGTCAAGCTGGAGCGTCAGGAGCACCTGGCGACAATTACCCTCAACCGCCCCGAGCGGCGCAACTCGCTCAACCTCGAGGTGCTGCAAGGCCTGGCAAGAGCATTTGCGCAGCTTGCCGGCGATAGCTCGGTCCGGGTGCTGACCATTCGCGGCGCTGGACGAATCTTTTGCGCAGGGATCGACCTCCAGGAAGCCGAGCGGCTGGAGGCTGACCGCAGCGTGACCAGTTTGGAACAGATTTATCACCAGCTCGAGCAACTGCCCTTCCCTACGGTCGCGGCCGTGCAAGGTGCTGCCATAGCCGGTGGGCTTCAGCTCGCCCTGCATTGCGACTTCCGCATCGCTGCGGAAAGTTGCCGGCTCGGGATGACGAACGGCCGAATTGGTTTGACCATCCCTTTCGACCTTGCGCGCAAACTCATCGAGATCGCCGGCTCCTCGAACACCACCTACCTCCTGCTCACGGCGCAACTCGTGGACGCGCGCCAGGCACTCGATATGGGCCTAGTGCATCAGGTCGTGGCCGAGGAGCAGCTCGATGAGACGGTGAGCGCGTTCGCAAGCCAACTTGCTGACAATGCTCCGCTGTCCATGCGCACGATGAAGGCGATAGTCCGCCGGTGCACAAGCGGCGCCTTCGACGCCTACCACGAAGACCTCGAACGTCTGAACGCGCAGGTGCTGGCCAGTGCAGACTTAAAGGAGGGACTCCGCGCTTTTCTTGAAAAGCGCAAACCCGTCTGGCGCGGCAAGTAGAGGCAGGCCCGGCCGGCCGGGCCTACAGCTCCTCCAGCGCGCGGCGTAGCAGGCCCGCGTTGCCGAAAAGCGTGGAAGGGAGGTTGAGCGTGCCGGCAACGTTCGAATACGGGTAGTGGCGAACGTTGACATGGGCGTGAAGCGGCAGCATCCGGTCCTGGTGGATCTCGTAGTCAAGCGGAATCGCCCCAAGCACGTGCAGCAGCCGATGAAGCGCCCGCGCGAAGGCTCGCAGCTCGTCGCTCGACAGCTCGTCTAGCGTCGCCCGGTGCTCAGGCATCACGATGTCATAACTTCGGGGGAACGTGCCAATCGGACTCTGATAAGTGACCACGGGACCCTTGTGCTCGAGGAGCAGGCCGACGCGCTGCACGAGTTCGATGGCCCCGGCGAACAAGCCCCCGGTTTCCCGATCGGCGCGAATTTCCGCGTCAAGCGCCGGCAGACGCATAGGGCAACCAATTATCTGTTGATGCGTATGGGGCTGCGAGGCGCCTGACTCGGGTCCCTGGTTTTTGCGGATCACCACTGAGCGCACGGTTGGATTTTCCAGAATCCGGGCCATCATCCGCGCGCCTGCCTGAAGCACGCCCAAAAATTGTGCGGGGTCGAGCAGCGCGCTGTAGACGACATCGTCGAGAGCGCGCGGTTCGGCGACGAAATGGCGCGGATCCTCGATCACGATATACGACTCGTTGCGGTTGCCGGTAAGCTCTTCGGGAATCCTGGGAAAGAGATTGTTGAAGATACGGATGAGCCAAGGGGCAGCGGCCAGCTCCGGCGGCAAAGCCAACGGTCCAAAAACCTCCTGCGGCGTCATCCGCATAAGCTCGCGCGGAGCGCGATCTTCGTTGCCGGGGCAAAACGGGCATTCCGAACACACGCGGCGGACGATCTCCGGACTGAGCGGCGTCCCGCCGGCGGCCGGCTCAGCGCGGTTACCGAGTGTGTAGGCAAAGCTCTTACCGCGGACGTCAACGACGTAGGAGACGGCGCCGGTCACGGGGTTGCGGACCCAGACCAGGCGGCCGTCGCGAATCTCGCACTCGATCGGCATACAAAAACACCTTGGCCTATTTCGTAGCCCAGCCATATGGGCAGGTCAAAGGCGCTTGGACGCAATCCGAGCCTTAGGAGGAAAGCGCACAGGCTGGCTTAGCCGCAGCATGTTGAGAAACCGGTGGTTTTGAAACTTAAGCGAAATTGCTGCTCAAGACTATGCGAAAAACCAGTTTCTTTCAGTTAGTTCCGTTCCTCCGGAAGGGGATCGCAGTGAGGGAGGCAGGGTGTGGAAAAGCCTTTGAACAACCCGCTCAGAGGGTTTGCCCAAAAGAAACGTTGCCTTGACAGCAAGCAACTGCCAGATTAGTAAAATCAATGTTGTCCCGGGACCTTCGGGGATCGAAGCAACGCCCGGTCTGGCGGCTCGCGACGGGGTCACCAGGCTTTTTTTTGGGTTCTCATCAAAGCCAAGCCCTTTTTCGATATGCAACCAAACAAACGATATCTGTTTACGCCTGGCCCCGCTCCCGTGCCGCCCGAAGTGCTCCTCGAGATGGCGCGGCCCATTATCCATCACCGCACGCCAGAGTTCAGCGCCGCGCTTGACCAGGCTCGCGAACGGCTGAAGCCGCTTTTCGGTACCCGCAGCGAGATAATCCTGCTGGCCGCCAGCGGCACCGGCGCGATGGAAGCGGCTGTCAACAACCTGCTCGACCCGGGCGACGCCGCGGTTTTCGTCAACGGCGGCAAGTTCGGCGAGCGCTGGGGCCGCCTGCTCAAGGCCTACGGCATGGTGGGCCACGAAATTCGGGTCGAATGGGGCCGCGCGGTTCGTCCCGAGCAGATCGAACAGGCGCTGCGCGACCATCCCGAGACGCGCGCGGTTTTCGTCCAGGCCAGCGAGACTTCAACCTGCGCGGTCCATCCGGTGGCCGAGATCGCCGCGATAACGCGCCGGCGTGACACGCTTCTGGTGGCCGACGGGATTACGTCGGTCGGCGTGTTCGAGCAGCGGATGGACGACTGGGGCGTCGACGCGCTGGTCGCGGGAAGCCAGAAGGCTCTGATGCTGCCGCCGGGACTTGCGATGATCGCGCTTTCGGAGCGGGCGCTCGAGCGCGCTGGCAAGTCTCGCGCTCCCCGCTTTTACTTTGACCTTCCCCGCGAGCTCAGGCTTCAGCGCGAGGAGCACACCACCGCCTGGACGGCAGCGGTCTCGCTAGTACTGGGGCTCAACAAGGCGCTCGAACTAATCCATGACGAGACGCTGCCCCGCGTGTTTCGACGCCACGCCCTGATGGCCGAAGCGACGCGCGCCGCAGCGCCTGCCCTGGGCCTCAAGCTGCTGGCCCCGGAAAATCCGGCGCCCGGCGTGACAGGGATTCTGGTGCCGGAGAAAGTGGACGGCTCCAAGGTGGTGCGGTCGATGCGGGATCGGTTGGGAGTCGGCGTGCAGGGCGGGCAGGACCAGATGAAGGGACGGCTGGTACGGATTGGGCATATGGGCTACGTCAGTCCGTTCGACATGTTGATCGCAGTCGGCGCGTTGGAAATTGCGCTTAAGGAACAAGGTTTTCATTTCACGATGGGGGCCGGCGTAGCGGCGGTCCAGGAGCACATCGCGCGGGACGCAGCGAGCTGAGCCAATGGCACCAACCTACCGGGTTTTGTTGAGCGACTCGCTGTCAGCCGAGGGAGTCGCGGTCCTCAAGAGCTTTCCCGAACTGAGCGTCGACGTGAAAACCGGGCTAAGCCCGGCAGAGCTCGCCGCCATCATCGCGCCCTACCACGCACTGGTCGTGCGCAGCTCGACCAAGGTGACGCGCGAGGTCTTCGACCACGCCGAAACCCTCAAGGTGGTCGGACGCGCGGGGGTAGGGGTCGACAATGTCGACTTGGAAGCGGCCACCCGGCGCGGGGTGGTCGTAATGAACAGTCCGCTCGGCAACAGCGTGACCACCGCCGAGCACGCGATTGCGCTTATGATGGCGCTGGCGCGCAAAATTCCGGCCGCTAACAGCGCGATCAAAGCCGGCCGCTGGGAGCGCTCGAAATTCACCGGTACCGAGGTCTGCAACAAGACGCTGGGCGTCGTCGGCCTCGGCAACATCGGACGCATCGTCGCCGACCGCGCTTTGGGCCTCAAGATGAAGGTGCTTGGCTACGACCCAATTCTGACGGAAGAAGCTGCAGCCAAGCTCGGCGTCGAGCCGGTGGACCTCAAGGAGCTGTTCCGCCGTTCGGATTTCGTCACCGTCCATACCCCGCTCAACGATTCCACGCGCGGACTTGTCGACCGCGCAGCCATCGCGTTGATGAAGGACGGCGTGCGGATAATCAATTGCGCCCGGGGCGGGATTGTCGACGAAACTGCGCTGCTCGAGGGACTTAAGTCCGGCAAAGTCGCCGGCGCCGCGCTTGACGTTTTCGTCCAGGAGCCGCCGCCGAGTGACCATCCGCTGCTCCAGCTCGACAACGTGATCGCAACTCCCCATCTGGGCGCCGCTACCGACGAGGCCCAGCTCCAGGTCGCCGTCGATATCGCCAACCAGGTCGCGGAGTTCCTCCTCACTGGCACCGTCAAAAACGCCGTCAACATGCCTGCCCTCTCGCCAGGGGAGATCGAGCTCATAGGGCCGCATCTTAACCTGGGCGAGAAGCTTGGCCTGTTGGCTGCGCAGATCATCGGCGAAGCGCCCACGGAGATAACCGTGGGACTGGCCGGCGAGGCAGCGAAACTGCGGCCCGAACCGGTAACGGCCGCAGTGCTCAAAGGGCTGCTCAGCAAGTTTCTCGACGAACAATTGAATTACGTGAATGCGCCGTTCATCGCGCGCGAGCGCGGGATCTCCGTTACGGAAACCCGTTCGCGCGAGGCTGCCGACTACGTCAACGTGCTCACGGTCGCAGTACGGACCCGCTCAACTACGCATACGGTCTCCGGCGCCGTGATCGGCAACCGCGGACTTCGGCTTATCGCCATCGACGGCTTTCGGGTCGAGGCCGTACCGCAGGGGTACTTCCTGATGCTGCACAACCGCGACATTCCCGGCGTCGTAGGCACCGTCGGTACGCTGCTCGGGCAAGCCGGAATCAACATCGGGGGGTTGGAACTGGGGCGCGACCGGGTCGGCGGAACGGCCATCAGCCTGGTCGAGATCGACCAACCCGTGCCGGTAGAGGTGCTCGAGCGTTTGAGAACCTCCCCGGCCATCACGAGCGCAGCGCTGATAAAGCTCTAAATCACCATCGAGTGCGGATGGCGCCGAAAGCTTGGCCTGGGTTGTGAGCGCGAACCACCACGGTCTTTCGGCGCGGGGGACGATATGCA
>JAJYVB010000315.1 GCA_021792265.1 Deltaproteobacteria bacterium
ACTCCGGTTCGTCTACAAAACAACCCCTGAGAACGCATTGATGGGAGTGATTCTGCAGGCGATGCTTCGGCGCGTCGGGATCGATCTTGAAGTGCGCACCAACGAATGGGCGACGTTTTACGCCGATATCCAGCGCGGCAACTTCGATCTCACCTCGATGGACTGGGTGGGAGTCACCGACCCGCACCATTACTATATGATTTTCGACTCGAAGATGGTGCCTCCGCTCGGTCTTAACCGGGGTGCTTACGCAAACCCTGAGATGGATCGCCTGGTAGAGGCAGGCGAGGTTACGCTCGACCCGGCGAAGCGGCGCCGCATTTACGCCGCCGTGCAGAAGCTTGCGGCCCTCGACCTTCCTTACGTCTCGCTTTGGTGGCGCGACAATGTTGCGGTGATGAGCCGCGAGCTTGCGGATTTCCGCCCTTATCCAAACGGGAGTCTGATTTCGCTTGCGGGCCTCCGCATCTCACCCTCCATCCACGGTCTCGCAACGCCGTGACAAACTATCTGGCCCGCCGACTGTTAGCCCTGGTTCCAGTCGCCTTAGGCGTAGCCACACTCACTTTCGCGCTCATTCATCTGGTCCCGGGTGACCCGGTGGTCGCGATGCTTGGCGAGAACGCGGCGCCCGCCGACATCGCCGGCATGCGTCACGCGATGGGGCTTGACCGTCCGCTCTGGGAACAGTACGCGGCTTATCTCTACGGACTTGCCCACGGCGATCTGGGCACCTCGATTTCAACACAGGAGCCGGTAGCAAGTTTGATTGCAAGCCGCTACCCGGCAACTCTCGAGCTTGCCGGCGCTGGTCTGCTGGTCGCGGTCGTGCTCGCATTCGGACTCGGACTGGCTGCGGGCGCTAATCCTGGTGGCGCGGCGGACCTCGGGGCAATGGGCTTTGCAATCCTGGGCATTTCGGTGCCGCATCTTTGCCTGGGCCCACTGTTGATGATCGTATTTTCACTCGATCTTCGATGGCTTCCGCTCACCGGACGAGGCGGCCTGGCCCATCTGGTGCTGCCTGCCGTTACACTCGGATCGGCGCTAGCGGCGTTGCTGGCGCGGATGCTTCGGCAAAGCCTCATACAAGTGCGTAGCAGCGATTGGATGCGGACGGCGAGAAGCAAGGGATTGAGTGACCGTCAGGCGTTGGTACGCCACGCGCTTCGCAACGCCCTTACACCGGTGGTGACCTTGCTCGGACTGCAAACCGGCGGATTGCTTACGGGCGCGATTATAGCCGAGGTGATTTTTTCCTGGCCCGGACTGGGCCGCCTGCTTATGACGGCGATAAGCGCGCGGGATTATCCGCTGGTCGAAGGTTGCGTCCTGACTTTCGCGCTCAGTTACGTGGTCGTGAACCTTGTGACTGACCTCGCCTACGCGCTGATCGATCCGCGGGTGCGACGGAAGTGAATCGCGCGGGCGCGCAAAACCTCTCACTGCGGCTCGGAGCGTCGCTGGTGACGATACTGGCGATAGCTGCCGTGCTGGGGCCAACGCTGGTGGGAGGCGATCCCGCCGCCATCGACCTCGGGCACTCGCTGGCCGGTCCCAGCATGGCCCATCCGCTGGGATGCGACGCGCTCGGGCGCGACGTTCTGGTGCGGCTTTTGTGGGGAGCGCGACTTTCGCTCGGGATCTCGACGGCGGTGGTAGCGCTTTCGATGACGGTCGGCGTGCTGGTGGGCGGCGCGGCTGGGCTCGCCGGCGGCACACTCGACGAAATGGTGATGCGCGGCGTCGATATCGTACTGGCTTTCCCGGGATTCCTGCTGGCGATCGCGTTGGCGGCGATTCTCGGTCCGGGGCTCATGGATACGGTGATCGCGCTGGCGGCGATGGGATGGACCGGCTACGCCCGCCTCGTGCGGGGCGAGATACTGTCGCTTCGGGAGCGTGAGTACGCCGTTGCAGCGCGCGCGCTCGGCGCCCGGCCAGCACGGGTGCTGATGCGCCATCTGATTCCGGCGCTTGCCGGGCCACTTGCCGTGCAGGCAACCTTCGGCGTCGGTGGCATCATCATCGCCGAAGCCGCACTTTCCTTCCTGGGTTTAGGCGTGCTTCCGCCTACACCGAGCTGGGGCAGTATGCTCGACTCGGGCCGCGCTTTTCTGCTTGTCGCGCCCCATCTCACGACGGCACCGGGCGTCGCTATCGGTCTTTCGGTTCTGGGCTTCAACCTTTTTGGTGACGGTCTGGCCCGCCGACTCGGCGAAGGAGCGTAAAGAGGGATAGCCGGATTGTCGCAGTGCCAGCAAAACCACCGTAAGCGAGCAATGCGTGTACCGCTGCGGCAAGAATCTGTGCCAAGCGCGGCGGAGTTGGCTTCCAGGGTGGACGGTAAGGCTCGAAGCAGCCCGGTTCCCGGCTGCCGGAAGCCAGCCGCCACTCCCAGCGTGTGTCAATTTGACACTGGGCTCCCCATCAGGCTAAAGATTCGCGTTTCAGAAAGTCAAAAACGGAAATTCCGGTTACGAAGGCTTGTCCTTGATTGGATAGGAAGGCTCTTGGTTTTTAAGGAGGACCGCTATGCCAAGCGTCAAAAGAATAGGATGGCCGGCTGCAGCGATCGTTGGATTGCTCCTCTGGGCAGGATCAGCAGGTGCGAAAGAGATTTGCCTTAATCTTGCCAGCGGAACCGTCCTCGCGCTCAATCTGTCTGCGTATCCTGCGAAGAATAGCTGCAAGTCGATTTCGGTCACTTCGGATTCGGTTCCGGGGCTCATCGGTAACGGCTCTATCTGTACCGCCTCGGACGGAGGGACAGTGCTGTTCACGTACTCCAATGTTTTCACGGGGGGCTTTGAGGAACTAGGGGGGACCTTTGAGAAATCAACGGGTCAGGGAAGCCTGGAAGGTTGCGCCGCGATGGCCGGCGCCCAGACCTTCTGTAACAATGGCCCCGCTACCCTCTCGAAATGCAAGCAGTCAATTCCGCCGGCAGCCTCTCCGAGCGTCCAGTCCATGACCTCAAATCTGGCGCCCTAACAGCGCGTTGAGAAACCGGAGATTTCGACGCGGCAGAGACATCGGTGCTCAACACCCTGCGAAAAAACCGGCTTCCTTCCTTTAGTTCTCTCCCTCGGGAGAGATTACAGTGAGGGGAGCAGGTTGGTGAAAAGGGTTGTTCACCAACCTGCTAATGTGGTGTCCCGTTAATACCCTCAATAAAAAACCGCCTTGCGCAGTGCGTCATCCTGAGCGCAGCGAGTCTGCGAGCGGAGTCGAAGGATCCGCGCGGCATTCCCTGGCCGCGCGATTCGGCTTGGTTCGCCGAAGAAAGTCCATCGCAGCCGCAAGGATGGCGGCTGCGGATTCTTCGCTGGCGCTCAGAATGCCCGATTCCATTTTGTCAATTTATTTGCGGGACACCGCACTAGTGGCCTGTAACACGGGAGATGGTATCGGGAGAGATTCGAGAATTGGGGTTTCGATACATCCATTTGATGGGTTTGGGAGCGCGGGTGTAGTGGCGGATG
>JAJYVB010000316.1 GCA_021792265.1 Deltaproteobacteria bacterium
AGGCAATAGCCGACCTCGAGGCCCCAGATCCCGCCGCTGGTTCCGGCGTCCAGATGATGAATCCCGCGCCGCTTAAGCTCGGCCGAGCGCCTCACGTCGTCGTGAAAGTTGGTGTTGCCGCCGTCGATAACCGTGTCGTCAGCCGCAATCAGCTCGCCCAGGCGGGAAATCGTGCGCTCGGTCGGCTCGCCCGCCGGCACCATCACCCAGATTCCGCGCGGAGGATCGAGCTTAGCCACCAGCTCCTCCAATGTTGCAGCCGGCTCAACCCCGAGCGCGCGGGCCTCCTTGAGCTTGGCCTGGTCGAGGTCGTGGGCGACCACTCGATGCGAGTTGCGGCGAAGCCGCTCGCACATGTTCATTCCCATCTTGCCCAAGCCTACAAACCCGAGATTCATCGAATTTACTCCTTGAAGCAGGGCCGGACGGCGACGCGCCGCCCGGCGTTGGACCGGGGGCCGGTCTCGCCTGGCCCGGACACGCGGCCTTGGTGAGACCGAACCGCAAACCGCTCAATGAACAATCAGCTTGTCTTCAATCGCCAAGGCATGGAGGTCGCTGCGGTTGAAGATCCCGGCAACCCCTTGCGTCAGCGCCACCGATAACACCTCTTCGGGGCGGTCGTAGATAGCGGTCTCGTCGCCCATCCCGCCGGTATCGTCTGCCGGATCTTTAAAAGTTGCGCTGCTAATCCCTTGCCAGAACGGCACCTGAAAGGGCGGTTTGTAGATGGCCACCGACAGGGCAAACTCACCGGTAGTGTACCAGGAAGCGCCGTATTCGCCGCCCGGACCACGTCTGCGAATCACCATGCAGCGGGTGATGCGGCTTGCGAGCACGTAGTCCTGGCCTATGGACTTGCCGGGTTCATAGGTCGAAGCTGCTAACGTCTTCGCCATCATGCCGGCCTCGTTGGCAGAACTGGCAATTGCCCGCTGGACCACCGCGGTGAGTCCATGAGTGAAGAGCCGCGTCTGCACCTGGCCCTCGCGATTTTCTATCACACCTATTTCCTGGCCCTCGCCCTCAGGCTCTTCGCTTTGCACTGATTTGCCCGCTGAGGCGTAGTCGTCAACAGGGAGCAGAATCAAGACTTTCCGCGCCGGGTAGCTCTTCTGATAACCTTTCACCTGGTAAGCGTAGTAGCGAAGACTGGCTGATTCTGTGCCCGATTCTCCGGCGCCCTGTTGCGTCGCAGCGCATCCCGCAAGCCAGGCAGCGGCTACGGCTGCCATGGCAACGCTGGCAGCGTACGCAGCCCAGCGCGTCCTGGGTTTGTCACGACCCTTAGACATCGGCCGCTTGGTCCCTGCTCGCCACAGCCGGAGACCCTGCAAACGCTCAGCCTGTGCTGGGCGGTCGTTAACCACCTGCTCTCCCGACACGGTCGCGGAAAAGTAGCAGCGTGCCGCCAACTTCGATTCGATCGCCGCTCTTGAGAGCCTGACGCCCGGAAATCACCTGACGATTGAGCAGCACTTGAGCCCCCGGCGCAGGGGCGAGGTAAAATACCTTGCCTTCACGCCTGATTAGCGCGTGACGGCCGACCACACCGGGGTCTCCAAACAATCCGACGTCGCTCTCCTCGGCCCGTCCAATAACCGTTACCGGTTTCACCAACGGATACTCGCGCCCCTCGCGGGCGTTGCGGCTCTGGCTGCGGATTACCATCAGCCAGGCGCGTTTAAGCAGTTCGGAGACCAGCCCGATAAAGAAGCCGATGAGGGCGCCGAGCAGCACGTCGGCAACCGCGCGCCCCATTGCCTGCGGAAAGGTCGCGGTGAGGCTCTGGTAGAACAGGCCGCCCAGCGCGCCGCCCAGAGCACCCCCGATCGCGCCGTTTCGGCACCGGGCTCCCGAGCGCGCCGCCCACCCGACACCCCATCCAACGACGACACCCAGCACCGCCCATCCGAGGATCCGGCCGTTGAGGCCGCCCAGGATGTCGAAGGCGAACTCGCCGACCAGGAGCCCCAGCGCCCCTCCCACGGCTCCTATGAGTGCGCCGCTTCGAAGGCCGCGCAATGCCACTCGCCACTGGCTTACGCTGAGCGCCTCGATCGAGGCAAGAAAAGCGGCGATAAACGCTCCGACGAGCGCGCCCATGAAGACGTCCCGCACGTAAGGCTGTTGAATGCCCATGAACGTTTCGGCGATGCCCCAGGCTCCCAACCCGCCAAGCGCTCCGGCTAGCGAATAAAAGAGCAGCTTTTCATTTGAGACTTTGCCTGCCATGGCCTGCTCACCATCAGCATTGCGCGGGGCACAATCGTGTTCAAGCTTGGTTGATTGGGCCAACGCCTTGACAAGTACCGCAACGCGTGACGTGCCAACGCTTGGCGGCGCACAACACGCCGCAATCGCAAAGTTTCAGTTGGCCATGGTGGTCCAGGTGCCGCGCGTGCCCGACGGCGTCGCCTGGAAGGTTCCGCTCAGCCGGTCGCTGTAGCGCCGGCCCTCGAAAAAGAAGGTCTCCGAACCATAGGGCACCTGGAACTGCAGTTGCTCGCCGCGTACAAAACCTTCAAGTTGAGTAACACCGTAACCCGGCTCATGAACCACGAGTTCCCCGTGAAGAAAACCATTTGGCTGCGGCCTTAGCCGGAGCTCGATGGGTGCGTTGCTGTAGCGGCCTATGGAACTCATCTGACCGTGTGCCAGCACCGGAGTGTCGAGCGCCGGAAAGGCTGGCCCCCCTCCGCTGGTCATGCCAAAAGCCGGACCCGACGGCCGCGTTGCGCTGGCCATGACCTGGAACTTGCGTTGGGCGAAATATCGGCCGTTCAAGTAGAAATTCACAGTGTAAGTACCGGGCAAAAAGGCACCGCCGGCGGAATTGCCCACCCGTCCGCTAAAAGTTGCCGTGCGCGAGCCCTGCGGCACGGTCTTGATGTCGTTGACCGCGCCGCTGTGCGGCCGTGCGATACCGCCCCGCAGCCGCCGGAGGTAGTGTCTGGCCCGCTCCTGAGTATACGCCTCGCTCACCTGGCACAGCTCCGCCCGCAGCACGCCGGGCCGCAGTGCCACCCGCGCCTCGCTCGGCAGCTCCGCCACCGCCAGGAAGGAACCCCTGCCCAGCGCCGCCTGCAGGTCGGCCAGGCCGGACCTCAGACCCTCAATCTCTGGCAGTTCTCGTAGAGCGTCCAGCGCGGCCAGCAGGCGCGCCCGGTCGAACTCCTGTCGCTCTGCCGGCGCCTCGTCCCAACTCGCCAAGAACCATCCCCCATGCCCTGGCACGACCGCGGCAGCGGCTTGGCCGGGGCGCCGTTCTAATCGGTGATACTGCTCAGCGGGCGGATCAGCGCGAGCTCCTGGTGCTCGCTCACCTTGCCCGCTTGCGGCACCAGTAGACGCTCCACCGTGCCCTCCCACTCGCTGCAGACCTCAAACGTGGACTTGCGTGTCTCCACGACGTAGAAAGGCTCTCGCTGGTGCACCTGCTCGCCCTCTCGCTTT
>JAJYVB010000317.1 GCA_021792265.1 Deltaproteobacteria bacterium
CGATCCGTTCCGTTCCTGGGGCAAGGGTTCGTACAGTCCGCATTACTGCGCCTATAACAGAGGCAAACAAAGCCTCACGCTTAACCTGCGAAGCAGCGGCGGCAGGGAGATTTTCGAGCGCCTGCTAGCGGGTGCGGATGTGTTGATTGAAAACTTTCGGCCGGGCGTGGCGGAGCGGCTTGGTATCGGATATGAACGCGTGCACGGCAAAAATCCCAGGCTGATCTATTGCTCCATCAGTGGGATGGGCCAAACCGGTCCCTACGCTGCGCGCCCCGCTTACGACACCGTGGGCCAGGCCCTGAGCGGGCTTTTGAGCATGTTAGTCGACTTGGAAGCTCCCGTGCCCGTGGGACCTGCATTTTCCGACAATCTTACCGGCATCTTTGCCTGTTACGGCGTGCTCGGCGCCCTGCTTGCGCGCGAGAAGACCGGAGTCGGCCAGTTGGTGGAAGTCAGCATGCTTTCCGCTACGTTAAGTTTTCTCGCAGAGCCGGCGACCACGTATTTTGCGACCGGTGAATCTCCCGGACAGTACACGCGGCCGCGGTTGGCGCAAGCTTATGCTTTTATCTGTGCCGACGGTAAAGCTCTTGCCCTGCATCTGTCTTCACCGCCAAAGTTCTGGGAAGGACTGACACAAACCATAGGCCGCGCCGATTTGCGCGACGACCCGCGATTCCGCACGCGGGAAGATCGCGTGGGCAATTACGCCGAACTCCGTCAAATTCTGGCCGAACTGTTTAAGACGAAGCCGCGCCAATACTGGCTTGACCGGCTTGAACAAGCGGATGTGCCCTGCGCGCCCATCCATACCATGCGCGAGGTCTTTGACGATCCTCAAGTGCGCCATCTCGGACTGGAGGTCGCGTTTCACCACGAAAAGATGGGCGCCGTTCGCTCCGTAGGTCCCGCAGTCCAGTTGAGCGACATGCAGGTTGCTGAAACGAGTGCGCCACCCACTTTGGGAGAGCACACGGATGCGATTCTTCGGTCGCTGGGCTATCAGCCGGAGGCTATCGCACGCCTTCGAGCGGAGCAGGTCATATAGTAGTCAATGCCGCGAGGTACTATGAAACTTAAAGCCATAGACACTCATGTTCACCCTTGGGACGAGGTCTCGCTGGAGTCCATGGGCGGCGGACGCAAAGAGATTATGGCCAAATACTTCGGCCGCAAGATCGAGCCCGTTTCCATGAGCGCGCTGGCCGATCAATACCGGGAGCGTGGGATGATGGCCGTTCTGCTGGCCTCAGACGATTCGACTCATTCTGGCCTGCCGCCGGTTCCCAACGATCACATGGCCAAGGCGGTAAAGGACCATCCCGATGTCTTCCTCGCATTTGCAGGCGTCGATCCCTGGAAAGGCAAGTTGGCGATTGACGAAGCGAAGCGGGCCAAGGAGGAGCTCGGCCTCGTCGGACTCAAATTCAATCCGGGCCGGCAGCTTTTCTTTCCCAACGACAACCAGTTCTATCCGCTGTGGGAAACTGCGGCCCGTCTCGGCCTGATTTGCCTGTTTCACACCGGCATGATGGGCAACGGCGCCGGAACGCGTGGCGGTTTAGGCTTCAAACTCAAGTATACGGCGCCGCTTCCCTACCTGGACGACATCGCCGCGGACTTTCCCGAGTTGACTATCATCTCGGCACACCCGGCGTGGCCGTGGCAGGAGGAGCAGTTGGCCGTGGCCCAGCACAAGGGAAATGTCTACATCGACCTTTCAGGCTGGGCACCGAAGTATTTTTCGCCGTCGCTGATTCAATACGTGAACACGCGCCTGCAGGACCGCACCCTTTTCGGTTCCGACTGGCCGGTGATTACTCCGGAACGCTGGATGGAGGAATTCAACGATCTTCCGATCAAGCCTGAGGTGCGTTCGAAAATACTGCTCGAAAATGCGAAGGCGCTTTTCGGCATCAAATAGAAAATGAGCCTCTCGCCAGCGGGCCGAGCCGCGCCTTTCCCCGGCGCCCGGCGTGCCCGCTGACTCCAGTACGACCCAGCGGGCGTACGGGCCGCAAGCAGCGGTTCGTACGCCCGCGCTTTTGCTGCAACCGCTAACGGAAACCGCTCAGCCGTTGAAGCGCCGGGCAAGCTTTTGCCAGTTGGCGTCGTCGGCTCCGGCCGTATACGGCGCGTAGAAGGCGACCCGATCGAGCAGGCCGCTGTAGCGCTCCGTCACCTTGTCATAGATTTCGTCCCACGTGCCTCCGACGCTGTAGGCGTCGAGCATCTCGTCGCTGATCTCGTGCGCCATGCCTATCCAGTCGCCCTTGGCTGCCCGCGCGTTGAGGCGATCCGCAACCGACCCCCATCCGTGCGCGTCGAGCACCACGCGGTAGGTCCGGGTCGAGGCGTAAAAGGCGATCTGCTGGCGGAACTCTTCACGCATCCGCTGGACCTCGTCGCGCGTCGAGCCAACGGCGATGAACGGCGCTGAAGCGATGGTGAAGTCGCTGCGCGCACGTCCGCTGCGGGCCAATCCTGCTTCGACCGCCGGAACGACCACCTCCCGCAGATAGCGCGGCGAGTTGAAGGGATGGGCGTGCAGGCCCTCGCAAATCTCTCCCGCCGTGCGGCACACGAGCTCGTTCACGCCGGCGATGTAGATGGGAATCGCCGAAAACTCGTGGCGCGTGGGCGTGAAAAAAGGCGTCATCAGGGAGAAATTGTAATACTTGCCGCCGTACGACAGATGCTTGCCCCCTTCCGACCAGCACTTGAAGATGGCGCGCAGGGCGGCGACGTATTCGCGCAGCCGCGCTACCGGAGCCTCCCACTTTACGCTGTAACGGCGCTCGTTGTGCCCTTTGACCTGCGTGCCGAGGCCGAGGATGAAACGCCCCTTGGACAGCCCGGCGAGCTGCCAGGCCATCTGCGCCGTAACCATCGGACTGCGCGGGAAGGCGACTGCTATCGCAGTCCCCATGTACATCCGCTTCGTATGCTCCGCGACGAGCACGAGCGGAAAGAACGGATCGTTGCCGGCTTCCAGCGTCCAGGCGGCGTCGAAACCGGCGCCCTCGGCTCCGCGAGCGGCGGCGCTGACCTTGCTTAGGTCACGCCCCAGAAGCGTCGTATCGAGTTTCATAGGCGCTCTCCGTCATCCGTGGTTTCCCGAAGAGCCTAGCAGAAGAAGGCAAGCCATTAGAAAGGGCCCTGAGTGCGCGCCGGGGCCTCAGCCTGACGCCCAAGCTTCGCAAAACTTGCTTCGTCGCCGGCGATAGCACAGCTCGCCCTATTGGTAGAGCAATGTTCGCACTTGCTGGAGATCAGTGCCGCGGCTCAGCGATCGATGCCAGCCACGGTTGCGTATCGCTCGCCCGCCGTGACGCCTCGGCCCACGCGATGTGCTCAGTGAATAAATCCGCCCCCGTGGACGGCCGTCCCTCCTGCCGGGCGCGCACCGCTACCTGGTTGCGGGCTCCCCGGCGGAGCCGGCCCG
>JAJYVB010000318.1 GCA_021792265.1 Deltaproteobacteria bacterium
CAGGCGTCGGTGGCCCAGCGCCACGCCCGCCGTCGGGTCCAGCCAACTGCCGCCGTCGTCGGGCCCGCGATGCACCAGCGTCGCGGTCATCGCGTCCAAGACGGCGCGCGCGTCGGCGCTCCTACCAACGCCTCCCCACAGACCTGCGATACCGCACATGGCGTTTACGCTCCCACGCCCGGCGACGATGCAGCGTCTGCAGGGGAATCCCAGCAGTTTCGATAAGCGGCCGCGACCGAGTCGAGCGAGTAGAAACGTGCGACGCGTTCCCTGGCCCGCTTGCCTAAAACCGCGCGTTCCGCTTCAGGAAGGCGCAGCAGCGCCAGGATTTCCCCCGCCAGCGCCGCGGGGTCGGCGACCGGCACGATGCCGCCGGTATCGCCGATGATGGACCGGGCTTCGCCCACGTCGGTCGCAACGCAAGGCAGGCCGCAAGCCATCGCCTCACCCAGCACATTCGGGAAGGCCTCGCCGCGAGCGGAGGACAAAGCCAGCACGTCGAAGGCCGGATAGAGGGATTCGGTATCGCGTACTTCGCCGAGCAGGCGCAACGCCGCTGCAAGGTCCAAGGCGGCGATTTTCTGAGCGAGCACATGGTTCGCGCGATCTATGTCCCGTCCGGCCAGAACGAATATCGCGTCGGGCAGTTGCCGGGCGATCAGCGCGGCGGCCTCGAGAAACATGTCGTGGTCTTTCATCGGATGATACCGAGCGACCAGACCCACGACCGGGGCCGTCGGTGGAATATCCAAGGAACTCCGCATGCGCGCGCGTATCTCCGCATCCGGCCGGAAGCGTTCTAGGTCGAAGCCATTGGAAATGATGACGGCCTTGTCGCTGCGAAAGCCGATTGCACCATGCTGTTCGGCGCTAACGCGGGAGTTGAAGATGATTGCAGCAGGCATCCCCGACAGCGCGGCGCCCATTCGGATCACTATACGGGTCAGCGGCCGTTCCGCAGCCATGCCGTGGAAGGTCTGGCGCACGCCCCAAAACAGCCGCGCGGACCGGTCGGCTAGCCAGACCCAGGCTGCTGCGAGATTGCCGTGGTACATCCAGCCCTGGACAACATGGGGACGGAAGCGGCGCGCAATCCGCAACAGCCGCCAGCCGGCAGCGAGAAGCCCGCTAAGCCGGTCGATGCGCAGCTCGAGCACGGGTACGCCCATTTCCCGGATCGATTCTCCCTGGGTGCCGGCATCGAGCAGCGAAACCACTAGGCATTCGCAGCGCGTCCGGTCGAGGGCGACCAGCAGCTTCACCAGCATGCGTTCGGCGCCGCCGGTGCCCAGACCACTCGTGACGAAAAGCAGGCGCTGCGTCATTGTCCCAGTTTCACCGCGCGCCGCCGGGGCCCGCCAGGAGCGGGCGTTCGAACACGAATTCGTTGCACCCCTGCCGTCCTCCGCAGGTTTTCAGGAAGCTCAGGACAAATCCGCGCTTCCGGAAAAACGAAAAGACCTCTTCCGGCCTGGACACTTCGAACGGGTAGCCGCCCAGCCAATCCAGGTAGTCGCGCCAAGCCGACATGCCGCGCTCGGCGGTTAGCCGTCCGCTCAGCGTCCGTACCGTCATTGAAGCCAAGAAAGGGTAAGGTAGGTGCGCGATAACGGCCAGCAGGGCAAATATTCGGCTGCGGTTATAGAACCGTTTGACCAGCATCCAGTAGCGGCTGACCCAGCCCTGATCATTGTACAGAGCAATGAACAGGCGCCCGCCCGGCCGAACCATCGGGGCTAAGTTGTCCAAGGCCTGCCACATGTGTCCGGTGTGGTGCAGGACCCCCCACGAGTAAACGACGTCGTGTTCCCCGAACTCGGTCAGAAATTTCCCATCGAGCACCGAACCCTCGCAGATTTGCCAAGCATCATCCGCTTTAAAAAACGTCTGCTTCAGTTTCTTCGCACAAGCCACCGACTCCGGATCGAAATCGAATGAGACGACCTGCGCACCGAGTTGCCTGGCCGCAAGGGAGAACAAGCCGCTACCACAGCCGACGTCGATGAACGTCTTCCCGGCAAGCGTCTCGACGCCGAGCGTTCGGCACAGCGACAGGCGTGCCTGGAGGATGCGTTCCTCGTTCATCTGCTCGAGGAACCGGGCCCAGTTCCTGCCGAACCTGAAGCGATTTCCCGCCGCCACCTCGGCCCGATGATTCTCAGCCATCCGATACCGCTCCCGATTCATTCGCACTCAGAACAAAGCATTTGCCGCGCCTGTCAGCTTAAGCGCCAGAATCCGTCTGGTACCCACGGCACTAACCACTACCGCCAACTCGGTGCCGCGCAAGCACTCCAGATGGTTCGTGGCAGTCACCGTTCACCCCCATTGGCGAATTTCCTTGCAAGGCAAGCGATATAGGGGGAAGTGCGCCGGTTGGGCCGGGGCGAAATCAGGCGATGGTCTTCCAGCCACCATGTCGCCGCAGACAAGGCTACCATGGCGCCCCAAGCAAGATATTTAGCGAGCCGCACTGCTCCGCCGCCCGGTGCGTCCTTGAGGTTGACCACGCCAAAATTCATATAGCATAAATAATCGCAATGTTGCACCTCTAGACTAGCGGCACGGTGGGCGTCCGCAAGCTGCGCCGCGTCGAGAGGTACGTGAATATCGAACACCGGCCTGTTGAGCAGACGGGTGGCGTCGCCCGGCCAACCGGCCATATTCGGCACCAGGGTGATCATCAGCCCGCCCGGCCGCAACAGCTGGGCGAGTGCCGTCAGCACTGATGCCGTAGGTTGGAAGTGTTCGACGAGACCATTGGTGAAGACAATATCGAATGCGCCCAGCCAGTCCTCCGGGGGCGCCCAAAGATCGCCTCGGCGGATCTCGCCCTCGATACCGCCCCGCGACAGCAGACCTCGGGCAGACAGACAGCCGACCTCGCTATAGTCCAGGCCGGCAACCGCAAAACCGTGTTCGCAGGCGAAATAGGGAAGCCACACCGAATGGCCGCAGCCGACCTCGATCAAGCGCAACGGCGTCCAGCTGCGTCCGGCCAGTGCCCAGGCGAGAAAACCATCGATGGCACGGCGCACATGGTTACGCAAGCTCTTGTCGTGCGGTTCCACAGGCCGCGGCAGCGGAGCGCCACGCCAAACATCTTGCCAGTATTCGGCACTTGCGCGGTCTATTGCCGGCTTCGTTTCGGCTTCCATGGCTCAGCTGCCCGTCGCCTGAGACAGAGCGGTCTGTCGGCGCATTCCCAGCATGGCGGCGGCGCCCAGGAAAATGAAAGCCAGAAAATAGGTGATTGAAGTGGCAAGGGCGATCCCCGCGACTCCCAGGTAGTGCATGAGAAAATAGTTGAGTATCACGGTGAAGATCAGGCTGAGCGCCGCGCCCAATAGCAATATGTGGTTCATACCCATGGCCGACAGCAGCCGGGAAAATATTACGCCGGCAATGTGCCACGGTAACTGCAAGGCAT
>JAJYVB010000319.1 GCA_021792265.1 Deltaproteobacteria bacterium
ACGGAGGTCGCCCGCGCCCTCGGCAGTCTGAGCAGGTCGATGCCGCCAGCCCGACTTGCGCTGGAGGATGCCGTCGCGGTGCGCCGTTGGCGCGAGGTCGTTCGATGGCGCGCCCTTGCGGGCGAGCGCGTCGCTCTTTTCGAGGGTGAACGGCTAGGGTGGGCTGTGGCTTTCGACCCGGCGGGTGAATTTACGATGTCGCCCGCTTACCGGAACGTTACAGTAAGCACGTATCGCTGCGTGCGCGAGCTTGTCGATCGCCTTGCGGCGGCTGCCGAACGGCTGGAAGCGTTTGCGTGTGCTCCTGCGCCGGATGCGGAGCTGGCGGGCGCGCTGCGCGATCTTGGCGTGTCGTATGTGTGCGCACCGGGTGAGATGCAGTCGGCACCGCCTTGGTGGGAACACGGGGGCGGAGCGTTCGCGCGGCTTTTGGCGCGCTCTGCGGGCTGCAATGAGTGAGCTCAGGGAACTGTTTCTGCGGCGCGTCGCACAGACTTCGGCAGCGCCGTTGGGTTTGGAGATAGAAAGCGCCGAGGGCTCATGGCTGCGTGCCACCGACGGACGGCGCTACCTCGACCTCATTGCCGGCATGGGCGTAGCGGCGCTTGGCCACGGCAATTCAGCAGTACTGGCAGCAATCGAGCGCCAGGCGCGCCGCCATCTCCACGTGATGGTTTACGGCGAATACGTGCTGGAACCGCAGGTACGGCTTGCTGCTCGCCTTGCGGAGCTGCTGCCGGCGCCGCTTTCGCGCGTCTACTTCACGAACAGCGGGGCCGAGGCCATCGAAGGTGCGCTCAAGACGGCGCGCAAACTCACGCGGCGCGACGCTTTCGTTGCGTTCGAGGGTGCGTACCATGGCGATACGACGGGAGCGATGGCGCTGGCGGGGAATCCGGCCTTTCGCACTCCCTTTGGCCCGCTTCTCGGCCCTGTGCGCCATCTGCCGTACGATGATGCAGGTGCGCTCGCGGCGGTCGATAGCAGCGTTGCCGCCGTAATTGTCGAGCCGGTGCAATCCGAAGGCGGCGTGAGGATTCCTTCGCTCGACTTTATCAGGGAGTTGCGGCGGCGCTGTACCGAGAGCGGCGCGATCCTCATTTTCGATGAGGTGTTAACCGGCCTTGGGCGTACCGGCAAACTGTTTGCGCTCGAACATTTTAGCGTGGTTCCCGACCTGATCGTGCTTGCCAAGGCCCTGGGCGGTGGGCTTCCGCTCGGCGCTTTCATCGGCTCGGACGAGGCGCTTGCGGAGCTTGCCCACGATCCACCGCTCGGTCATATCACCACCTTCGGCGGGCATCCGCTGTCATGCGCCGCCGGTTTGGCCTTGCTGGAGGTGCTTACCCGCGAGCGGCTCTGGGAACGGGCCTCCAGGCTTGGAGCGCTGTTTTGTGAAAGTTTTCGACGCCTTGCCGGAGCTGAAGTCGTTCGTATCCGCAACCTGGGCCTGCTCATCGGTCTTGAATTTCCGAGCGCCGGCCTCACGCGTGCGTTCGTTGCCGAAAGCATCACGCGCGGGGTCGTCGTCAACTGGACCCTCAACGCCGAGCGTGTGGTACGTTTGGCACCGCCGTTGACACTTCAGCCTGACGAGCTCGATTTTGCCCTGGAAGCTATGGGTAATGCGCTGGCGGCAGCATCCAAACACGCTTGAAGGAGCACAGCCGGCGCTTCAACAGTGTCGGCGGTTCGAATAGCATAGTAGCTCGTTTACGCGGAAGTCCCGGTGGAAAGGGGGCTCGTGAGTGTGCCGATAAGGCCGGCCGGTGGAGGTGAGAAGCGGCTTCTTCCTATTAGCCGCGGCTTCGATGCGTTTGCGACAGACCTTACCGACGATCGGGAGGCAGTCAACCTCCTGCGGCTCGCATCGCCGATCGCTTTCCTTTTTCTGTTGGCCTATCTGGTCATTGAGCCGCGGCTTCGCGCGGCTTCGCCAGCAACCCCAAGCATTTGGCAATGGGCGATGCTTGCTGCGACGTGCCTGCTCTTTGGCGCGACTGGGTTCAAGTGGTTTCAACGCCAATGGCGCCTTCTCGTCCTTTTTTACGTCGTCTTCATCATGGCGGCTTGCATAGGAACGAGCGCTATCTCGCGCGACCCCGAGTCGCGTTTTATCGCGATACTCCTATGTCCCGTCGGTACGGCCTGTTTCGTGCGCTGGGGACCCCGCTGGCAGATGCTGGCCAATGGCGCGGCGATTGGAGCTTTCGCGTTCGCGCAAAGAGCCGTGCCAATTCCCTCTTCGCTTGACGCCTACCGATGGCTCGCGCTTGTCGCTGCGGTCACGTTCGCCCAGCTTACCGCGTTCGCCCTCAATCGTTATCGGGAGCGCGTCCATGAACAGTTCGAGGCCCTGGAGAACGACGCCCGTTTCCGGGAACAGCAGGCGGCGCTGATGGCGCATGAAATCCGCAATCCCCTGGCTTCGATCGCCGGGCTAGCAGGCTTGCTTCGCGACGACGATCTGGGCGAGCAAGAAGGTAGGGAGGTTATCGACAGAATCGGCGCCGCGATAAGGAATGTGGATCTGCTTATCGCCAACCTGATGGACCTCTACGCTATTGACCAGGGCCGCCTTACAGCCTCGAACACGCGTGCTCGTCCTGACGCGATTGTTGAGGCTGCGGCGGCAGCGTTCAGCTCGCGTCTTGAGCGGGAAAGACTCAGGCTCAACGTCGAACTAGGAAGCCTTCCGCCAGCGAATCTCGATTCAGCCCACTTCGAGAGAGTCGTAGGCAATCTGCTGAACTATGCCGCCTCGCGGACGCGAGCTGGCGAAATCGGAGTCAGGACGAAGTTTGCGGACGGCCGCTTTGCGCTTGAAGTCAGCGATTCAGGTCCGGCCCTTACGCAAGAAGAGATGGCTCAGCTTTTCGATCCTCCGGCCACGGCCGGTCGCCGCCTCTGGTCCTCGCAACTAGCGCTTTACGTAACTCGGGCGCTCGTCGGGGCTAACCACGGAACCATCCGGGCGCAGGCCGGTCTGCAAGGCGGCCTCATAGTGCGCGTGGAGCTTCCGCTTGAGTCAGGTGCCGGATAATCGCAGGCAGTCAAAATGAAGGGGGATGTTGCCCACGGACGGAGGATGTTTTAACGTCGGTGCCGTCACCATGCGCACCGGACGTTTACTCGGCAGTTGCCTGCGGGGTCGCCCCTGAGCCTGTTTCGCTCGCTCAAGACCGGCGCCCTGGTTTGTCATCCACCTGCACAAAGCTCCCCGGAGAATTCGAGCTTATAGCCCGGCTCACGGCTGCCTTGCCCTATGGCCGCCGCGTCCGTGTCGGGCCGGGCGACGACTGCGCGGTTCTTCGGCCATCCCGCGCTCCGGTGCTTTTTACCGTCGATTCGACCGTTGAAGGCGTTCACTTCAAGGTTGCGTGGGGATCGCCGGAGCTTCTTGGCGCGCGCGCCCTACTCGTAAACCTG
>JAJYVB010000041.1:0-8489 GCA_021792265.1 Deltaproteobacteria bacterium
GGACAAGGTCCAGAAGGTTCTCAAAATCGTTAAGGAGCCGATTTCGCTGGAAACGCCTATCGGCGACGAGGAGGAAAGCTCGCTCGGCGACTTCGTGGAAGACGAACTGGCACCCTCGCCGGTCGAGGCCGCAATCCAGGGAAACCTCGGCGAACAGACCCGCCGGGTGCTGGCAACGCTAACGCCCCGCGAGGAGCAGATCCTGCGCATGCGCTTCGGTATCGGCCAGAAGACCGATTACACCCTCGAAGAAGTGGGCAAGCAGTTCGCCGTCACCCGCGAGCGTATCCGGCAGATCGAGGCGAAGGCGCTGCGCAAGCTGCGCCAGACCAGCCGCGCGCGCAACCTCGAAGGCTTCGTCGAGCAAGAGCACGAATAAAGTCCGGGCTTGCCCGGACTTCGGCTCGCGGCCATCCCGCCCAGGCTTGGCGATCAAGCACCGCCGTGCCTACGCGAACCGGTACTTGCCGTCACGCAGCTCTATCCATCGTCCCCGGTCGGTCACCTGGCCGGCCACGTCGATCTCGCTGCGCAGGATGAGCAGCTCCTCTTCCGTCGGCACTTCGAGAACCTCGAGCTCGGGCGCGATTGTAGGAGTGAAGCTCATCTCATCCAGCACCTGTTCGGCGGTTACGAACGGCGCGATCGCCTGCAGCATCAGTTGGCAGTCGGCGCCGTAGCCGTACATTGCCCACGGCGTGTAGACCCGCCATGGCCCCGTACCTGGGGGCAGGCCGTGGCGTTCGCGCGCGCCCGGCCCGTCGAGGAATCCCGGCGACGAGATGAAATCGACGCGTTCGACAAATTTGCGCTTCTGCTGGTCGGTCACCAGGACGGTGCGCCAGGCCAATGCCGCAATACTGTCGGCGCCGCCCGGACCGCCGAAGCGCCGCCCCTCGCCGCCTTCGTACTTGCCGACCACCGTCGAGTTGATGTTGCCGTAGCGGTCAACCTGGAGCGTGTTGAGGATGCCGTAGTCGACGTAGCCGAGATGGGCGAGGTCGGCCGCGTAGTTCATCGTGCTCCACTGCAAAGCGCGATAGTTCGCGGGCGAGCTGACCATCGTCATGAGCGGATCGAACGGCACCAGGGCTTCGGGACCAACCACGCCGTCCTCAGTCAGGTATTGGAGGTTGGGCGCGGTGGTCCGCTTGGCAAGGAGCACGGCACTCAGCGGTTCGCCGCCGCCTCCGACCCAGTAAATGTATTTGTCCTCGACCAGGCGCGCGATCTGGCAAATCACGAATTCGCGTTCGTTGAAATTCGCAGCGGGTGTGCCCATGTTCCGCAGTCCTCCGGCGGCGGCCGGTTTGCGACGGTCCGCAGCGCCGCGTCAAACCCCCGCCCGGTTCAAATCTGCATTCCCGATTGGAGCAGGATGCCGTTGTGAATCAGGAAGCTGCGGATAGCGTTGCCGCGCCGGGCCCGTTCGCCGGGACTTGCGTCGGAGCGCTGCGCCTGGAACTCGGCGATTTTCTCGGCCATCGCGCGTCGCCCCTTGATGCTTATCTTCGTTTCGCGTCCGTCCTTTATCAGCAGGCAGGCTGCGACCACCTGGTCGGGGTCAAGCCCCGTGAACGTGCAGAACTCCTCGAGCAGCTTAAGCCTCGACGGGTCGCCTGCGGGGTCTACGCCCGATTGAACACGCAGTCCTTCGAACCAGGTTTTGACCGAGTCGTATTCCTCGATTGGACGTTTCAGCGAATCCATTGGCCTCAACGAAGCGCACTATAGCCGGCTCGGAGCTGTGAACGTTCTTCCGTGGCCGCTCAAAAGCTCATTCGGGCAGTCCGAACATCCGGGCCAGCGCCTGGATCTCTTGCTTTCGCCACGGCAGCGGAGCCGGCCTCTGGATCATTTTGGCCGCTTTGAGCTGCTCGGTCACTTTGGGGTCGGCCTTGAACGGTTTGCCGTACCGGCCTTCGAAGAAACTCTCCTCGAGCGGCGGGCGCGGACGCTGCCCGCCGGCCTCCCAGGATTCGGCCGGGTAGCCAACCAGCAGCACCCATAGCGGGAGCCACTGCTCAGGCGCGTTTAAAATCTTCTTGAGCGGTTCGTAGACAAAGCCCGACAGGCAGACGCCTAAACCTTCGTCAACCGCGGCCAGCATAGCCTGGCAGATTGCGATCCCGGCGTCGCATCCAGCGGCGGCCGCAACCGGGGCTTGATTTGAGCCTTCGCTGAGCGGCTTCAAGAGATTCGGCCATACAAACTCGTCGACGAATTTGTAGCTCCATCCATGAGTGGCCGTGAGAGCGCCGACGTCGATGAGCTGTTTGAGGCGCGGCTGCGCGCCGCGGTAGGCGCTCATGTCGGCGAAAGTATAGATATGGACCGGGGCCAGCTCGATGTTGAGCGCCGAGACCGGCGTTTTCAGGGCGTCCAGTGTGTCGCGGTCCAGGTCGTCGCGGAAGACCACGATCGCCTTGAGGAAGCTGGCATTGACCGCGCACGAGGCCAGCCGCGCCGCCTCCAGCATGATCTGGATCTTTTCCCGCTCGACCGGCCGCCACGACTGGAAATAACGAATCGAGCGCCGTCGCCCCACCACTTCCTTGTACTCCATGGGCGTTCCTTTCAGCCGTCCTGGCCGGGCGGCTTGCAGGCCGCGTCCTTCGAGGTTGCCCGGCTGCGGTACGAATCCAGCCGCCGTTCGCCTTGCTTAGGGAGCATCTTCGGCCCTCCATTGTCAAGGAAGCCAGCGGGCGATTAACGTGCGCCGCTTTTCCCGGGCTTGAGCGATTACGGAAATTTGCCACGGCTGGTTGCGATCCCCTTGCCGCCGTCGGACGTTCGTCATAGATTTCTCTCATTCTTTTTGGGTGAGAATTTGGACTTGAAAAACCAAAGCGTTTTGGTTAGATTATTTGAGTGACAGAAGGGAAGCCTAGTAAGAACCCGCACGCTGTTGCCCTCGGTCGCTTGGGCGGCAAAGCTCGGAGCGCCAAGAAATCGGTGGCTGTTCGGCGCAACGGTCGCCGCGGTGGTCGGCCACGAAAGACTTCAACCGAGAGGCAGTAGGTTCTGGTTTTGTCACGTAACTCAATGACCGCCGATCCGCGAGCGAGCATAAAGTGGCATCCTTGCCGGACTTCGCGAAGCCTCCGGTAGTAGAAGTCGCACTCTCAGTCCAATTTGAGCCTCTCCAGGGGCTCCATGCGGCACATCTAGGGCTTTTTTGGAAAGGGCTTCGGGCTCGGTTTCCCAGGACCCAAGAGCATCCACCTTTGCTGCCGGTTGTGGAAAGATTTGGAGTCTTGGCACCCGTGCAACCGCAGGTGACGTTTGAAATGGCGCCCCCTATGCCGCGCCTGTGGTTCGTTAATGAGGCTGAGACAGAGCTGCTGCAGATTCAAACCAACCGGTTTATTCACAATTGGCGTAAAGGTGAAAAAGGTGGCGATTATCCCCGCTACAAACTTCTCCGCCAGAAGCTGCATGAGGAGCTAGAACTGTTCACCGCCTTTCTCAAGACTGAGGGCATCGGCGACCTGCGGGCCAACCAATGTGAACTAACGTATATCAACCAAATCGTAGCTGGCGAAGGGTGGCAAAAGCACGGCGAGGTCGATAAGATCCTCACGACTTGGCGTCCTGGCTACAGTGAGTCCTTCCTGCCCCCTGCAGAGGCTGTAAGTGTCGCCTCTAGGTACGTGATACCTGGAGCACAGTCCGAACCGGTAGGTCGCCTACATATTACCGTCGCTCCTTCCTTCCGCAGCAGCGACAGCCGCCCGACGTTATTGCTGCAATTGGTCGCGCGAGGGGCTCCCCAAGGCGAGACCTTGGAGGCGGTATTTCAGTTTTTGGACAAGAGTCACGAGTGGGCAGTCAAGGGATTCACCTCGATTACCACCCCTTTGATGCATGGTATCTGGGAGCGGCAATCATGACCCGCGATCTGGAATTGGATACGCTACGCGTCCCGACGCCCAGCGATACTATCGCTCTGACCTGCACCTCAATAGCCGGGGTTGCAGCAGATGTCACACCGAACCGGTTGAATGCGGGTACTTGGTTTGAGCCCATTAGGGCTTGGGAACTCTTGAGAAGCGCGCGTGAATTACCTCGTGTAAGGCGCGAGCAATATATGTGCCAATCTACCGAGCAGTGCCTCATTTTCGGAGACTCGCCTGGGCAGGAGTTTTCACTTCCGCTTCCGGCCCTGCCTCTGGTCTATCAAAAAGAGTTTTTGACTCCTCTCCCTGTCCTGAGTCCGGTGATAGTGCCTTGCACGGGCAGTATGGTAGTCACTGCCTTTGAAGGATGCCTGGGAGGCTACACAGTAGGCGAGATCTTGCCGAAGGCGGTGCTTTACGAAGCTACCCAACTTCTTGCCCTACCGGACAACTGGGATTCCTATGGCGCCCGGCCAGTGGAGATGAGTCTACTTGAGGTCGCGCTCGGCCTGGTGGCAATTCTGTGGAACGACAACACACCACCTCCTGCACTTGTTCCGATGCAAAGCGGTGGGGTTCAGCTGGAGTGGCACACTAACGGTATTGATCTGGAGATCGGCGTAGAATCTATCAGCCGCGTTTATGTCTTTTGCGAGGACCAGGAGCGCGGTGAGAGATGGGAAGAAGAGCTGGCGGGTAATCTGAGCAAGCTCAGCGCAGCCATAAATAGACTGGCAGAACGGAAGCACGCACCAGTGTCGCAGAGCCCTTCTAATGAGCGTCAATCATGTCGATGATCCCACTATCACGGATTCTGCACAACTGTGGCGACGCATCCATCCGAAACAGATAGTCGCGGACGATAAGTCGGGAGGATTCCGCGTTTCCAGTGCCGCTTTCTCCGATTCGTCGGACGGCACGCCAATGTCTGTGCTTCTCGCTGAAGCGGTCCTGCTTTCCGGCCGCACAGCGCGGGACGTACTGAACGGCTACGAGACCTTTGCGTTGTCTTCCATCACCGCGGGAGTTGTGCGAAAGGAGCGTCAGGGCGTCACGAGGGCGCCACTCCCCGACGAGCCGGCACATGCCTACGTGTTCGGTGAGAAGACTAGGGGAACCAAGCGCTTTCTTGCTCGCCATGCCGTGTGGGTGGTTGACCCGCATCCGCCGACAAGGGGGACTTGACAGGTCGCGCGCGAATTTTGGGAACGATTGACCAGTCAGCAACTCTTCCATTCGCAACCGTATCGAATGGTGCGAATGCTTGAGCTGGCAACGGGCGCTGAATCCCCTTCAAGAAGCCTATTAGAGGGCACGAAACCCGCCTGACTAGCTTTTTATGGGCGGAGGTCTTCCGACGTGAAAACCTATGAACTCAAAGAGTTAAAAGGCGTTGACGGTATCGTCCTGAACCCCGGGCGGCCCACGCCCACGCCCGCCCCCGGTGAGGTTTTAATCAAGGTTCGCGCCACCTCCCTAAACTACCGCGACTTGGTAGTGGCCAGCGGCCATTACCCGTCGAGCATCAAGCCCGCGGTGATTCCGCTATCGGACGGTGCCGGGGAAGTCGCCGCGGCCGGCGCGGGCGTGTCGGAGTTCAAGGTGGGCGACCGCGTCGCTGGCACGTTCTTTCAGGGATGGCTGAGCGGCGCGATTTGCGCTGAGACCACCGGCCAGGCACTCGGTGGCGCAGTTGACGGCATGCTGGCGGAATACGTTGTTCTGCCGCAGAACGGCGCGATCGGAGTGCCCTCGCATCTGAGCTTCGAAGAAGCGGCCACGCTTCCCTGTGCCGGTCTCACAGCGTGGAACGCCGTCGTCGAGACCGGCAGGGTCAAAGCGGGCGAGACGGTCCTGCTGCTCGGCACCGGCGGCGTTTCGTTATTTGCGCTGCAGTTCGCCAAAATGCACGGCGCCCGCACTATCCTGACCTCCAGCAACAACGAAAAGATTGCACGCGCTAAGGCTCTGGGCGCAGAGATGCTCATCAATTACCGCGAGAAGCCGGATTGGGACCAGGAGGTTCTCCGGCTGACGAGTGGACGCGGCGCAGATCTCGTCGTCGAGGTCGGCGGAGCGGGCACCCTCGAGCGATCGATCAGGTCGGTGCGGGTCGGCGGGACAATTGCGCTGGTCGGCCTGGTCGCCGGCCTCGGACAGATCGATCCGCTGCCGATCATCGGGCGCGCTATTCGCCTTCAGGGCATCTATGTGGGTTCGCGCGAGATGTTTGCGGCAATGAACCGTGCTATCACGCAGGCGCAGTTACGCCCTGTCGTGGACCGGGTCTTCGACTTCGACGCTGCCAAATCGGCTTACGCGTACCTGGCAAGCGGGGCGCATTTTGGAAAGATAGTCATCAGGGTTTAGCCCGGACCGGGGGCGGGCCGTCACGCACTGCCGCGGCGGGATCGGCGGTCACCGACGGCAGGAAGCGCTCCTTGAACGCTTGCGGCGTCAGTTTGGTTTGCATTGCCAGAGACGACAGCATCGGCTCCTCGAGATCGCGCGGCTCGAGCCGAATCATGTACGAGCGCGCAACCTTGTAAGACTCCGCGGCAACGTTGACCATCCGAATCCTCACGCGGCCGGTTTTGGGGTCCAGCAGTTCGTTAAGGCTCACTGGCGTTACCCGGCCGCCGGTGATGGCGACGAGCGCGCCTGAGCCGCCGCCAAGAAGATAGCGGACCGCCCCGTAACCCAGCGTTCGCGTATAATCCACGTCGAACGGAATCGGCTTGGCGCATCGCAGTTCGTAGCCGATATCCTTGGCGACTACGGTTACCTTGACGCCGAGCTCCCGCAGCGCCGCCATCACCCGATTGCGCAGCAACAGTCCCAGCGCGGTGTCGGCAAGCCGCAGGTGGCCGTAAGGGTCGCGTTCGGAGGCCTTGAAGCCTGAAAGAGCGCTCGGGTCGAGGCTCTCGGCGATGCCCTCGGCCACCACGGCAACTCCGTTGTTATGCCCATGGACCTCGCGCTTGATGACCGAACCAACGATGGTGTCAACGACCAGGTTGAGATCGAGGGGCCCGGGGCCGAATTCTTCCGGAATCACTGCCAAGGTTGCGCCTGCCGCTTTGCACATGCCGAGCGCGAGCGCGCCCGATTTGCGCCCCATCGAGACCGCCACGTACCAGCGGTTGGTGGTCCGGGCGTCTTCCATCAGCGACTCGACTATCCCGGTCCCGACAGCGCGGGCTGTCTGGAAACCGAAGGTAGAGGCGTTCTCGGGCAGCGGAAGGTCGTTATCGATAGTCTTGGGTACGGTTACGATACCGATGCTTCCGGCGCATCGTTCGGCAATTTTTGCGGCCGCGTACGTCGTGTCGTCGCCGCCGATACAAATCAGGTAGCGGATGCCGAGCGCGCGGAGCGCTCCCACGGTGCGGTCCAAGGTTGCCTCATCTCGTGCCGGATTGGTCCGCGAGGTGCGCAGTATCGAACCGCCGGTGAGGTGAATCCGGCTCACGTCCTCGATTTTCAGCGGGATCGTTTTCCGGGTGTCGCCTTCGGCTAGCCAGCGAAACCCGTCACACGCGCCGATTACGCGCAAACCGCAGTTAATCGCCTCGATGGTTGCGGAGGCAATGACGCTGTTGATGCCAGGGGCGGGCCCGCCGCCTACCATGATCGCCAGCGCTGGCGCCGTGGCTGCATCCGACTTATTCATGTTTCCTCCAAATTCAATGGGCGCGGCGAACGCCTGGTTGGCGCCCGCTTCTCAAGCGCGGCCGAGATCCGCTCAGAGCGCCTGCGCAGCCGGGCTGCCCAAAAACGTGCTCCGGCCTCCATGATAATTACGATAATCCGCGGCGGCGGGTCCGCAAAGCGCAGGCGGCGAACAGCGGAGAGGCGCGAGCTCGAGGAGCTGCAGCCTGCGCATCACCGTATCGTAGCGCGGCGTCATGCCACGGTCTGCGATTTCATCTGGCCTATCAGGTCTTCAAGCAGGTGGGTTGACACTTTGCCCGCAGCAAAATCCGGGTGGCCGATGACCAGGCGCAGAAACGGCAGGGTGTTGCTGATGCCGGAGATCGAGAACCTATCCAGCGCCCGCTGCATGCGTTCGATGGCTTCCGTCCGCTCCGATCCGTAGACGATGAGCTTGCCGAGCATGGAATCGTAGAATAACGGGACGCTATAGCCCTCGTAGCAGTGCGTATCCAGCCGGATGTTCGGCCCCTCGGGCGGGCGCCAGGCGTCTATCCGTCCCGGGCTCGGGCGGAAATTCTCCGCGGGTGCTTCTGCGGTGATGCGGCACTCGATGGCGTGACCGCGGATTTTAACGTCCGCTTGCGAATGCCGCAGCGCGTCGCCCCGGGCGATTCGCAACTGCTCCTGAACCAGATCGAGGCCGGTGACCATCTCGCTGACCGGATGCTCGACCTGGATGCGCGTGTTCATCTCCAGGAAGTAAAAGGTTCTCGCGTCCTGATCGAAGATAAACTCGACGGTACCGGCATTCTCATAGCGGATATTACGCGCCAGGGTCACGGCAGCCGCGTGGATTTCGGCCCGGAGCGCATCGGAGATGTCAGGAGCAGGCGATTCTTCGATCACCTTCTGATGGCGGCGTTGCAGCGAGCA
>JAJYVB010000041.1:8499-16883 GCA_021792265.1 Deltaproteobacteria bacterium
GATGACGTTGCCGAAGCGGTCTCCCAGAACCTGGACCTCGATATGCCGGGCATTTGGGATAAAACGCTCGACATAGAGCGTATCGTCGCCGAAGGCCGTTCGCGCTTCGGCCGAGGCGGCCGCGAACATCAGCCGCATGTCCTTGTAGCTGGTTACGATCTTCATGCCGCGTCCACCGCCGCCAGCCGCCGCCTTTATCATGACGGGCAGTCCAATCCGCTCCGCCGCTGCCGCGGCCTCGTCGTAGGAAGCGCTCTTCTCCGATCCCGGCAGCACGGGCACACCGCATTCGCGCGCCAGCGCCCGCGCGCGCAGCTTGTTGCCCATCATCCGGATCTGCTCCGCCGGCGGGCCGATAAAGGTGACCCCTTCGGCCGCGCATGCCTCGGCCAGGAGAGGAGATTCGGACAGGAAACCGTAGCCCGGATGGACCGCGTCCGCGCCCGTTCCAAGGGCGGCCGTCACGATGCCCTTGTAGTTCAGATAGCTTTCGCTGGCCCTGGCCGGGCCTATGCAGACGGTGCGGTCCGCGAGGCGCGCCGGCAGGCTGTCACGGTCGGCGTCGGAAGCCGCCAGCACGGTCTCGATTCCCAGCCCCTGACAGGCGCGGATGACACGGACGGCGATTTCACCGCGATTGGCGATCAGGACGCGGGAGACGCTCAACGGCAAGACTCCTCATTCTGCAGGCCGGACCCGGAACATGACCTGCCCGTATTCAACGAGCTCCGTGTCCTGCACGCAGATAGCCGCTATCGCGCCTCGCACGCCCGCGGGAACGGCGTTGAACACCTTCATCACCTCGATTAGCGCGACCGTGGTGTCCTCACTCACCTCACTGCCGACCGATACGAACGGGTCGGATCCCGGATCGGGCCTCGCGTAGAACCGTCCCATGATGGGCGCGACGATCGCCACGGCGGCGTCGTCCTCGGCTGGCGAGGCGGCCTCCGCGGCCGGGACCGGCGGCGGCACGGCGTCGGAGACCGGGGCCGACGCTGCGGGGGCCGAGGATGGCGCAGTGGCCGGCGGCGCGATCGGTGCGGCGGTAGCAGGCATCTCGCCCTTGCCGATCGTAAGCTTCATGTCGCCGAGTTCGAGCTGCAGGAAATCGAGCGACGAGCGATCCAGAGTCTCGATTAGGAGCGCGATCTGCCGTACGTCGTCATCGCTCAGCGGACCGAAGAAATTGCTCACGCGCCGCCCTCCTCACCCTGTTGCGCGATCTCACCGCGGGCGGCGGGCAATTTGCCAGCGGTCATGCTTCCCGTCCGCTCACCTCGGCGCACGGTTCTTCACAATCAGCGAATCGCCGCCCCGCTCGACCCGGACATAACGTACCCGGCTATACTTGTCGAGTTCCTTGATCAGGGTCATCAGCGGCGGCGCACCGTCGAGATACTGTCTCGGCGGGCCGGCCGCGCGCATCGCCTCGATTTCCCGGTTGCCTTTCATGACGTAGCGCAGCAGGAACTCCTCGTCGGAAAGCCCCGGTCCGCCGAGCTTCTCGCGAACATCGTGCAGCGGTATATCGAGATTCGGCCTCTGGTTCAGCTCCGCCGCCCGCGGCAGCCTCAGGAACGTGTCCCTCAAGTTCTGGTCCATGCAGGTGAAGCCGGAATCTTCCCCGAAAACGCCCATGGCGTGCAGGATCAACTCGTCGATAACGAGCTTATATCGCTCTCTCATCGCCACATTTATTGCGGCCTGGGTGACAACGTACTGGGACAACGGGGTGATCATGATCGGATAGCCGAGGTCCTCGCGGACCCGCACGGTTTCCTCGAGCACCTCGGCGAGGCGGTCCTGTATCTGCAACTCGGCCAGTTGATATTTGAGGTTCGAGATCACGCCGCCGGGCACCTGATGGATGTATTGCGCCTCGTCGTGCTCCAACGGGGCGCCTATCGGCAGATTGTCACGCTTGGCAAACGCGGTCAGCCGATCGGCGACCGATCGAAGCAGGGTCTCGTCAACCGATGTGGCATAGCCCAGGAGCCGGGCATTGCGGGCGACGCTCAGCACCGAGGGTTGCGACGGCCCGTTGGCCACCGGCGGGACCGCGGTGTGCAGCGTGGGGATCCCCAGCTTCAAGGCCTCTAGATAGACGAACTCGGCCGCGCCCGTTGTGCAGTGCGAATGCAGTTCCAGCGGCACGCCGCCGGCGTTTTGCGTTATCGCCGGAAGCAGCGTTCGCGCGCGATCCACCGTCAGCAGGCCGCCCTGGTCCTTGAGATAGATCGCATCCGGCTTGAACGGCAGCAGCTCGCGTGTCTTCTGCGCGTAATACTCGTCGGTATGACGGGGCGAAATCGTGTAGGAGAGCGCCAGGGCGATCTTCAGGTCCAGCTCCCGGAACATCGGGACGATCCAGGGCAGGGCCCGCTTGACCTGGTCCAAAGTATTGCAGGTGACCTGGACCCGGTTTATCACGCCGATCTCGGCGAGATGGCGATAGTAGAGTTTGATGACCGAGCGCGGCGTGGCGAGCTCGAAGGGGAGAATGAACGCGCCCGCGAAGCCACTCTTGGTGGTGTTGGGCATCTTCCTTGCCAACATCCGCGCCAGCTCCCAGAAGTCCTCCTTCAGGTCGCGGATGCATTTCTTGATGAAGATGCCGATGATCGGGACCTCGATCGCCGCGAATCCGGCGCGGTCCATGTCCGCCGCGAGCGCCTCCATCATGCCCGTACGCATCCCGAAGGCCCATAGACTCTGGTGACCGTCGCGGAAGGTTGTATCGACGAATTTCGCGTCCACGGCACGCTCTCCCGTCTCAACCGCAATTTCTAGCAGCAACCGCGTTGAGAAACCAATTTCTCTGCCACGCGGAAATCTGAGGTTTCTGACCACCTTGCCCGGGCTAAATCAGAAATTCGCGCTGCCTCCTCCGTGGGCAATTGCCTTGGCAATGGGCACCGCCGGTGCCTGATTCAAGAGCATCCCGCGCAATTAAGCCCTGTTGTCGAAGACTTCAGCCTGGCATCCGCATTGCAAGTTGGTCGCCCGTCCCAGATCTAGGGGGCGGGAGTTTGGCTCGTAACGCGGGAGATTGCCAATTAGATGAAACGCATCGACGCCGTAATTAGACCGTTCAAGCTGGATGAGGTAAAAGACCGTCTCTCGGCCTGGGGAGTTACGGGGTTGACGGTCTTCGAAGTGCGAGGCTTCGGCCGCCAGAAGGGTCACACCGAACTCTATCGAGGGACCGAGTACGCGGTCGACTTTCAGCCGAAAATCCTCATTACCATCCTGGTCCCCGACGAACTCGTAGAGTCGGTCGTCCAGGGAATCGCCGACGTTGCCCGCACGGGTAAAGTCGGCGACGGGAAAATCTTCGTTACCCCCGTGGATGACGTAATCCGCATCCGGACCAACGAGCGGGGTCGATCCGCGATCTGATTGTGGTTCCAGGCGGCCGCCGTTACGAGCCGCCATATCAATTACAGGGGAGCTTCTAAATGGGCGACATTTGCCGCAGGAATTACGGACGATGGCTTTTGAAAATAGCGGCCGTCATTTGGTGTGCCTACCTGGTTGTCGGTCCGATCGGCCACGCGTTGGCCGGTGAGCCGCAGCCCGATCCCGCGGGAATTGCAACCGGCGACCGGAGCTCGACGCTCGATGCCGGCGGCAATTCCTTTGTCGTTGCTGAACCTGCCGATAAGAGCGCCCCGGACTACAAGAAGAGCAAGCAGGCGTTCGATGATTTCCAGGCTCAGGCAGCCAAAGAGCCGCTCGCGATGAAGCTGGCCGACGATGTCGGCCACCTGCGGATCTCGACTAATTTCTCATGGACGCTGCTCACCGGGTACCTCGTGCTTTTCATGCAGGCCGGCTTTGCCCTGCTGACCTGCGGGCTGGTCCGAAAGAAGAACGCCGGCCATCTGATGATGCTCAACTTCGCGGCCTACGTATTTGCCTTTCTCGCTTACTATGCATGCGGATTTGCCTTTCAATACGGAGGTACCGCTATCAATGCTGCACCCGTGAACCTGGGGGGCACGCCCACGCTGGATCATTTCCTTATCGGAAGCGGCCTGTGGGGTTTCCTCGGCGGCAAAGGGTTTTTTCTGAGCGGGCCGGCCTATGACTCGGGGAGCCTTTGTTTAACGCTTTTCGAAGTCGTCTTCATGGAAACCGCCGGGTACATCATCGTCGGAGCCATCTGCGAGCGGATTACCTTCTGGGCTTTTCTCCTGTGCGAGCTGTTCATGGGCGCCATCCTGTATCCGATCTTCGGTTGCTGGGTATGGGGAGGGGGATGGCTCTCGCAATTGGGACAGAGCATGGGCTTCGGTCACGGCTACGTCGATTTCGCGGGCTCGACCGTGGTCCACGGAATCGGCGGGTTTGCGGCCATGGCGCTGGCGGTCATTCTTGGCCCGCGGCTCGGCAAGTACGGCTCCGACGGAAAGCCGCGCGCTTTCCCGGCGCACAACCTGGTCTTTGTCGTGACCGGAACCTTCATACTCCTGTTCGGTTGGATGGGTTTTAATCCGGGATCTACCCTGGGCGCCAGCGACCTGCGCATCTCGGTGATTGCAGTAAATACTAACCTCGCGGCCGTCGCGGGCTCCGCATCTGCGATGTTCCTGTGGTATCTCCTCTTCGGCAAGCCGGACGTAACGATGGCGTGCAACGGCATGCTCGCCGGACTGGTCGCGATCACGGCACCGTGCGCCTTTGTCTCGCCCAACTCCGCTGTCATTATCGGCCTTCTGGCCGGCCTCCTTGTGGATGCTGGGGTTCTCTTCAATGAGCGCGTGGTCAAGGTCGACGACCCCTGCGGCGCCATCTCGGTTCACGGGTATTGCGGCTGGCTCGGAGCAGTCTGTGTCGGCATCTTCGCCGACGGCACCTATGGCGCTGGCTGGAACGGCGTCGGCGCCACGACGTATCTCGGCAAGGCCGGACTGGGCGTGACCGGTTTGCTCTACGGAGACTATAGCCAGTTCTTTACCCAATTGGGCGGTGCCACTCTGATGGCTATATACGCATTCGGGCTCACCTACGCCGTCTTTTCAGTGGTCAACGCTGTGCAGTCGATGAGAGTGTCGAAGGAGGTTGAGTTCGAAGGGCTCGACGTTCCGGAATTCGGCCTGCCGGCGTATCCCGAAGACCGTATCGAAGTGCTCGCACCGGGATCGCAGATGCTGGCGTAGCGGAGTTAGGCAGGGTGTTGAGAAACTGCCGATCCTCAAGCTTCAGAGGGATTGGCGCTCAACACCCTGCGAAAGGCCAGCGTCCTTCCTTACCTTACCCGATCATTGGGGGCAGCCCGCTGTCATTGCGCTGACGGCTCAAGCAGCCCCCGCTCGGCAAGACCCGCAAGCAGCAGGTGAAAGTAGACAAGGCCCTGGTAGGGGCACCATTTGCGCAGCGCCCGGTGAATTCGCTCATAGGCGGATTGACTAACGCCGGAGCCGATCGCGAGCCAGCGGCGCAGATTCTTTTGCGCCGCGATATCGTCGGCGGGAAAGACGTCAAGCCGGCCCAGGCCCCTCAGCATAATGTATTCGGCGCTCCAGCGGCCGATACCTTTCAACCCGACAAGCTGAGTTCGAACTGAATCTTGATCGAGATCCGCCAGCCGTTCCAAAAAACTTTCGTCCGCACTTAGGATTGTTGCGAGCGCCGAGAGCGTTGCGGCCTTTTGCCGGCTGAATCCAAGATCGCGCAGGCGTTCTTCGGAAAGACGAGCGATGTCGCGCGGCTGCGGAAACGCGAAAAACGTTGTGCCATCGTACGTCCTCCTGGCTCCGGCAGCGGCTGCCAGGCGATTAAGCAGCTCGAGGCCCACTTCAAGGCTCAGTTGCTGGCAGCAGACAGCGTTGACTGCAGCTTCGAATGCCGTAGGAAAGCGCGGCGGGCGAAATCCGGCAAAACGCCTGGCAAGCGCTTCGAGGCGGGCGTTGGTTGCAGCCAGCTTGTAAAAATCCGCGAGACTCACGTCAAGGCCGAGAAGACGCCTGACGAACTCGGTGAGGCGGTTAACTGCAACGCGCCGTCCGCGATGAATGCAAAGAATCTCGAGCTCCGGATTATTTGGCGGTGAAATCTGCGAACTGACAATAAGCGCCGGGACGCCATCGATTTCAAAAAGCCGTGAATATCGTTCGCCGTCCCACGAATCGATCGCATTGCGCGCGCGCCGTCGCAGCGCCCAAACTGTCAGGTCAAGCCTGAAGGGCGGATCTGGTCGTAGCGTAATGCGTGTTGTCATCCGACGACGTTATTAAATCGCGCTCTCGAATTTAAGCAACCGGGATGGAATAGCGCGGTCTGAACCCCGCAGTTGGCTGCACCTCGAGTCCCGCGTTCATAAGCGGAGGCAGTGGCAAGGTTTGGCGGGTGTGCGCGCCTGTAGAACGCGCGGCTTTTCTGAGGAATTGTGGTGGAGGCGGGGGGAATTGAACCCCCGTCCGAAGGCGTTCAGGAACCGGTCACTACACGTTTAGTCCGCGTTTTGCTCTCGCCCTCGAGTCGCCCGCGGACGGGCTACCCCAGGACCAGCCGATTGAAAATTCGGCGCGCCGTGCAACCGGCGAAACACTGCCGCCTAGCCCACTGAATGACGCCTCGGCCCGCCGCCGTGAGCGAGCGGCGGCGAGACGCTAGCAGCCCTTAGGCTGCCAGAGCGTAACCGTTATTGTCTGCGGATAAATTTCGCAGTCTGTTTGTTTAACGGGCCAACAGCACCCCGACGTGCGACCGATACCCTCCTGTCTCCGTCGAACCCATTTCGCCCCCACAAGACCCGGCTTGCGAGGCTTCCAACAATTCCACCTTTAAGTTTAAGGCGCGATCGCCGGGTCCACAACCCAGGCACCGGAAGCGAGGCTTCGACGCGCGCGCCCGATGCCGGTAGACTGCAGCGTGATGGCTTCCGGGACAGGGTCAGCCGCCAAGGCAGAAGTCGAGCTAATCGCCGAAAACCGCAAGGCGCGCCATGACTTCTTTATCGAAGAGACCTGCGAAGCGGGGCTCGCGCTGCTCGGCACCGAGGTCAAGGCCCTGCGCGAGCATCGCACCAACCTGCGCGATAGTTACGCGCGAATCAAAAACGGCGAAGCCTTCCTGCACGGCGTCCATATCGGCGCCTACGCGCCGGCCGGAGCTTTCGGCCACGCAGAGAAACGGCCACGCAAGCTTTTGATGCATCGGCGCGAAATCGACCGGCTCTGGGGCAAGGTCCGCGAGCGCGGCTACTCGCTCGTGCCGCTGCGCCTTTACTTCAAACGCGGAATCGCGAAAGTCGAGTTAGCGCTTGCCCGAGGCAAACGCCTCTATGACAAACGCGCCGCGATCGCCCGTAAGGCGACGCGGCGCGAAATCGAACGCACGCTGAAGCGGCGGCAGCGCTGAAACTCCGGCCACCATCGTAGCCGCGCGGCCGGTGGGCCGCTTGCCAGGCCGGATCGCTTAGGATTCCACCTTGATTTTGACCGGCCGGCTCTCGGGCCGCTTGGCGACGGTTACCTCGAGCACGCCGTCCCGGTAAGCTGCCTTGATGTCCTCGCGGCTCGCGTCGTCGGGCAGCGTGAAGAGGCGCCTTATGCGGCCGTGGCGGCGCTCCGCCAAATGAACCTGGACGCCTTCGCCCCGGACAGGCCGCTTGCGCTCACCTTCGACCACTAGCCAGTCCTTTTCGACCGTTACCTGGAGCGAATCGGCGCTCAACCCCGGCATGTCAACGTAAAATCGATAACCGTCCTTATCTTCGGCGAGGTCAGCCGGTACGGCAGCCTGAGCCTCAACACCGAAATTGAAAAAGCCATCGAACAGTCTTGGCAACGCTTCATTGAAGCCGTTCTCGTACCTGATCTCCATGGACAACCTCCTCGCGGCAAAATCGCTTTGTGAGCCGAAACGGACTTCGTTCATCCGGCGTTCCAAACCTGCGTGCAGTAGCAAATCTCCGTTTCAACCCTCACATGCAAATTAAGCACGAATAGCAAGCTGTCAATGCGCGCGGAAAAGGAAATTTCCGGGTGAGTAGAACCGGCCGCTCACGATGCGCCGCTGGCGGTGACGCGGCTGATCTCGTCCGCGAAGCGCCGTGCCATCGCGCGGTCGCCCAGCGCCTCGGCCAACTCGCGCCCTTCGGTCAGGATAGCCGCTGCACGGGTGATGTCACCCTTGCCCAAGAGCGTCCCTGCCTTGCGAAAGATGCGAGCGTAACGCTGGCCCCTGCTCGCGGGGCCCATGGATGACAATTTGTCCACGCTCGGCCTCGCTTCGATCGTACCATCCCCGCGAAATCAAGCTACAGATCGCAAAAAGCTTTCTCGGTATCACTGAAGAGAGATAGTGCAGTCCGGCTGCCGCCGAATTGCGCAATTATCGGCAAGTGTTAATTGGCGGACGCTCGAACATGGTCC
>JAJYVB010000320.1 GCA_021792265.1 Deltaproteobacteria bacterium
GACTTCGCGGCCCTGGAACGGCGGCGGATGGAGGCGGCACGATTACTTAGGCAGGGGCTCAGCCAGTCCGAGGTGGCCCGGCGGGTGGAAGTACATCGCCAGTCGGTCAGCCGCTGGGCGCGGGAGCTTGAAGAGTCCGGAGTGCGCGGCTTGCGCAAGGCAGGACGCACCGGGCGACCACCTAAGCTCAGCCCGGCCCAGTTGCGCGATCTCGAACGCGCGCTGGGGCGCGGGCCCGAGGCGCTCGGCTTTGCCAGTGGGCTATGGACCGCCGCTCGGGTGCGTGATCTCATCGAGTACCGGACCGGGGTGCGGTACCACGAGGACCATGTCTGGCGCATTCTGCGCAAGCTTAACTGGAGCTGCCAGCGGCCCACCGGCAAAGCGCTTGAGCGCGACGAGCAGTCGATTCGGCAGTGGAAGAAAGTCGCTTGGCCGCGGATTAAAAAAAAAGCCCTCTGCGAGCGGCGCACGATCGTCTTCATCGACGAAAGCGGATTGAGCGAACGGCCGCCGCGGGTGCGGACTTGCGCGCCGCGCGGGCACACCCCGGTGCTGCAACATCATTTCAACTGGAAGGTGCTGCCGGCGGCGGCCGGGATCACTTGGTGGAACTTCTACTTCCGGCTCTATCCCGGCGCCATCCATGCCACCGAGGCGATCGACTTCCTCGGCCATCTGCTGCGCCACCTGCCGGGCAAGCTGCTGGTGGTCTGGGACGGGCTGCCGCAACACCGGGCGCGGCTGGTCACCGAGTTCATCCGCGCGCAGCGGGGCCGGCTCGCCACCGAGCGCTTGCCAGCCTACGCGCCGGAACTCAATCCGGTCGAGTACATCTGGGGCTACTGGAAACATCACGAACTACCCAACTTCTGCCCGCGCGATTTCACTCAGCTCAGCTATCAGGCGCGCCGCGCCGTACGCCGCATGCACCGGCGATCTCCGCTTATCCGCTCGTTTTGGCATCAAGCGCAACTGTCACTATGATATGCAGGACTCAATAAATTAAATAGCTGGCACCCGTGCCCGGCTATGTACAGGTTCGCCAATGAAAGAGAAGACGGCCTCGGACGCCGCGAAAGCTCGGCGACGGGCCTGCTGAGCCGCATGAGGGAGTTGCGCAATGCGCAAGGCCAGGCTTTCGCTCATCGCAGCAAGCGCCTGGCTTAGCGCTGCCGTCCCGGTCGCTGCGTCGGTCCCGGCAGATTGGCTTTCCTGCGCATCGCCAGAGACAATTATCTTCCCGGTCTGCGGGTCGCTTATCAGCCACCGAGCCGCAAGCACCGCCTGGCCTTGCGAGGTCAACTCGAATCGCTCGACACTGACCTGAACCTGGTAGTCAACCCGGATGTTCCCGGGCCAAGGGAACAAGATAACCCTGCTGCTCGATAGCGAGTTCGAGAGATCCTGGGCAAGCACGCGCGGAAAGCATTCTTCGAGCGGCTCCGCCCATCGGTTCACATGGGAATACCGCACCTGGCTGCGGCCAACCCTGGTCGCAATCGCCGACCTTTGCAGATAATCGGGGATCAGCACGGGACCGACGCCAACAAGAGGCCCGCTCGCGCTGAAAGCTCTCGACCCAGCGGCGACACTATCGGCGCTGGCGGCAAGCACGAAAAATTGAGTCCGATCGGGCTGAGGCGCAAGTACACTGCTACAGCTTGTGATCGATATGATTAGCAAAGCCGTAAGAGTCAGGCGAATCGCACTGTTCATCGCTCTTATTGCTCAAAACCGGTGCCGATCTTCCTGCACCCTGCCCCGAATCAGCATACTCGGGTTTCTTTGCAGATCATTAGCGAGGTTGCGCACGGCGCGCGACGCCTTGTCCAGACTCGCGGCCGCGCGAGAAAGGTTATAAATCGCCGGCGAATTCGGATTGATGCTCTCCTGAAGTGACGTCAACGTGCTGCGCGTCTGTTGCAGAACCAGAGTGGCCTGATCCGAGGTCTTTTCCAGACTCGCGACTAGAGGACGCATTCCTGCGTTCAAACCATCAAGGTCCCGCCGGGCAGCCGCGGAAGTCTTTTGCAGGCTCTCAAGTGTCGCGCTAAGCGAGACCAAAGTTGACTTCAGTTGCTCCGATTGTGCCACGTCGCGTATCGCGGTCGCCGCTTCTTTCATCGACAGCGCCATCCCTTCAAAGTCTACCTTGTCCAGGCGCGCCAGCGCGTGCATCGCCGACTCCCGTATGACCTCGAATTGCGTCGGTATAGTTGGAATCTCGTGATATTTGCTCTGTCCCGGCTTCAGCACCAGATGAGCGGGGGTATCCGGAAAAAAATCCAGCTCCACGTACAGCAAGCCGGTCAAAATGCTCTCCATGCTCAGGCGTGCTCGCAGACCCGCCCCGATCAAGTTATCCAGCAAACTGGAAGTCACGGTTCTCCGCCTTCCACCCAGACCCACCAGCTGATTTTCATCTAATTCGATTATTACCGGAAGCTGGAACGTCCGTACCCGCGCGCGGGTTATCTGCTCCGGAATTTGGGCGCCGGCCACATTGATTCTTATCGCGACGACGGAGCCGATCTGAACACCCCTAAACTTGACTGGCGCGCCAACCCTTAGCCCGTTGACGCTGCCTTTAAAAAAACAAACAAACCGATAGTGCGCGCCGAACCATTGCCCGGAACCAAGAACGAGAATCGCAGCCACAAGAACCGCTATTGCGCCGACAACAAAGACGCCGACCACCGTCGCATTGGTACGCTTAGCCATCGCAAACCTACGCACCGCCTTCGCGGCCACGCGTCAGGAATTTTCGCACGGTCGGATTCTCACAGTGCGCAAGGAGTTCCTTCGGGTCACCGCTGGCGATCGCGGTGCGCGCGTCCGTATCCAGAAAAATGGAGTTGTCCGCGACCGCGAAAATGCTTGGTAGCTCGTGTGTCACAATCACTATCGTAGCGCCCAGGCTTTCCCGCAATTGCAGAATGAGTTCGTCGAGAAGGCTCGAGCTAATCGGATCCAGTCCCGCGGACGGCTCATCAAAAAACAGCATCTCCGGATCAAGCGCGATCGCCCGGGCAAGTGCTGCCCGCTTCTGCATACCTCCGCTGATTTCACTTGGATAGTAATCTTCGAAACCCTTGAGCCCCACCAGCGCCAGCTTAAGGCATGCAACCTCGCGAATCTGGACAGCCGTGAGATCGCTGAACTCGTCCAGCGGCAAACCTACGTTCTCCGCAAGGGTCATCGAGCTCCACAGTGCCCCCCTCTGGTAGAGAACGCCGACGCGCCGAAGCATTTGCTCCCGCTCGTCGGGCTCAGCCTTTGTAAAATTGAAGCCGTCGTAAAAAATATCGCCCTTGGCTGGGCCGATAAGTCCCAATAGATGCTTGAGAAGGGTGCTCTTGCCGCATCCGCTGCCGCCCATGATCACGAAAATGTCTCC
>JAJYVB010000321.1 GCA_021792265.1 Deltaproteobacteria bacterium
GAATTTGTTGTGTAAATCCTCAGCACGCCAAAATTCCGCGTTGCCCAGCCGGCGGCCATGAGAACGCCGGCATCGCGCGCCTGGTTTCAGACCCCGCAGGCGATAAGCACCGCCCATCCGATTAGCGCCGCGGCGCCGATACGAGCTACGAACTCGCCCCACGCCGTCACTTTTTCAAGAAGAACGAGCAGACTGATGCCGGCCACCCACAACAAATTCATGACCCCGGCCGCGAACAGAACCGCCATCAACAGCCAGCAGCATCCCGTGCATATCGCGCCGTATTGCGCGCCCATCAGCAGGGCACCGCGCTCGCCCGGACGCCATGCGGTCATGACGAATCCGTACGGCGAGCGGCACCGTCTAAGACATGCGCGCTTGAGCGGCGTCAACTGGTAGAGCCCCGCTATGCCGACCACAGCGGCGCCCGCAATGGGCGTCAACGCGGCCGCGGGCGAAAGCAGCGCATAGCGCCCCAGCAACCATTGAGCGAACGTCGCGGCTACACTGAAGAGCGTCCACACCAGAACGTAGCCGGTGACGAACAATGCCGTGCGCAACGCCGCGCCGTTACCTTGCGAGCGGGCCGCCAAGGCGTACACGCTCACGGTTGGGCCTGCACTCGGGATCATCATCGCGGCCATCATCACCGCCCACATGGCAAAGGTGAGTGCGATCCGCTGCGGCCCCCAAAGTTCGCTCTGCGCTCCCATCGCCGCCATACCCATGCCTTGACCGGTTGCAGCAGGCAGATGCAAAAGGCAAAACCATGCGACCACCGTGGTGATCGCCAAACCTGCCCACACGGGAACCTGTTCGCGCCGGGAAAATGACGGGATGATCGGTGGCGCTGTCTGACTCACGGGATGATAGGGGCCTGTGCGTCGAGATTGCGCCGCCTATTCCTGCGACCAGTCTATCGGCGAGAAGTGACCGTTACGGCCCGAGTTATCGAAGGTGAACGGCCCGTCCTGGAAACGGCTCTGGACCCCGCGGGCTGCGGCGAGCTTGCGGCTCGCTGGATGGGCGATGTTTTCGAGCCAGACAACGCTTCCTTCACCGGCACCGGCGATGCCCTCGACATTTACGTCGGCGATCTGCGAAATGACGAGCCGGCGGCGGTTCCCCTCGGACTCGAACGTTATGGGAACCGCCTTGATCGGAAGCCGCTTGGAAACCATCCCGGCAAACAGGCTTGGCGGACCGCCTGCCGTGCCCGCAAAGATCGCCTCAAGAGCGGCGCGCTGTGCCTCGCCAGCGCGCGCATCGACATACACGGCAAGCGTACCGTTGCCCTTGGCCATCGCACCCGGGGTCTGAAGCGCGAGCACGGCGTTAAGCCCGGAGATGTCGGTTGCGCCGAAGTTTCCTTGCGCCACATGAAAGGCCAGCACTACGTCGCAATGGCCTTCGGTCGGCAACGCGGTTGCGTGGGAGAGGAGGCACGGACAGAGCACCTCACAGTTGCACGACTCGAAATATTCGCCCTTGATTCTCCACCCGCTTTGCGTGCTCACCGGCCTGCCTCCTGACTGGCCCGGCGCATTTGCCCAAAGGCTAGGCCGGGCCGAAGGGAATTTGCTCAACGAACTATAGCGCAGCCGCAAACCGCCGCAACCGTAGGTTGCGGCTGCTCAAGCAGGCGCGCAGGACCCGTCAGTTGGCCTTGGCTTCGGCGGCAACCTGTTTCAGGTTGATAGCGGCCACCTTCTGGTTGGCGACCGCAACCAGGATGAAGGCGTCAGGATGGAGGTACTTGCGTGCCATTCGTTGGACGTCTTCCAGCGTGACGGCCTCGATAAGCTTGGGATAGCGGTCAGCGTAGTCAAGTCCCAGGTGGTTGAGCTCGATGCCGAGCATGAAAGAAGCGATGCTGCTCTGGCGGTCGAGTTTCAGAGGAAAACTGCCGACGAGAAATTTTTTGGCCGACTCGAGTTCTGCCGGGGAAACAGGCTTTTCCTGGATCGCGTGCAGTTGTTCGACGACCAGCTTTAGTGCCTCGTTGCTGCTCTGATTCTTGGTTTGTAAGACAACTTTGAAGGCACCCGGAAACTTATCCGCGTCGAAAAAACTCGCCACCGAGTAAGCGAGGCCGGCCTTGCTCCGGACCGACTTCACCAGCCGCGAGGCGAACCCGCCGCCGCCCAGGATATAGTTCATCACCTGCAGGCGGTAAAAGTCCGGGTTCGACCGTGCGATACCGCCAAAACCCAAGACAACGTTGGCCTGCGCGATGTTGCGGTCGACGAGCGTAGGATGAATTCCTTCAGGGACGACGGGCGCCGACGGCGGCGTCTGTGCTGGCACAGTCCCAGTTGGACGAGCTAGTTCCTTATCGAGGGTGTCCTTGATCTCGGAGGCCTTTACGTCGCCTACCACCGCGATTACGGCGCTTCCAAGCCGGTAGTAGCTCGAATAAAAATCGCGCACGTCTTCAGGCGTGAGCTTTGCAACCGAGCCAGGATCTCCCTCCGGTGGATGGCCGTAGGGACCGGCGCCAAACAGCGCCTTGCGGAACGTAATGCTGGCCACGTATCCGGGATCCTCGCGGGCGGCTTTGATGTCGGCTACGACTTGGGCGCGTTTTCGCAGGATATCTGCATCCCTGAGGCCGGGCTCCATGATCACCTGCGCCAGCAGGTGAAGCGTCTGCGGGGTGTAGCGCTTCAGCGACTTGAAACTCGCGGTTGCCCAATCGGAATCGGCGCCCACGGACACAGAGCTGCCCATAAAGTCGATTTTGCGGTTGAATTGCGCTGACGTTAGCTCGCGGGTGCCCTGCTCAAGGCATTGCGCAGTCAGGCTGGCAAGGCCGGCCTTGCCAACCGGGTCGTGCCGTGAACCGGCGTCGAACGCGATGGCCACGGTGACCATCGGGAGCTGGTGCTGCTCGGAAACGAGCAGGATCGCTCCGTTACTGAGCTTCGTCCTGACGATTTGCAGCGCCTGCGCTGGCGCTGCATATGCCAGCAACACGGCCAACGCAGCGCCAAGCGCCGCTTTCGATCGCAGCCACGCCCTCACGGAACCGGCTCCAGGCCAACAGACGCGTAGTGTACGACGCCGCTGGCCGAGCCACCGCCGGCACCGGGCGGCAAAAGCCCCGTGGGGACAAGGACACCAAGCGTCCGATTGGAATCCACCAGGTAGGCGCCGGCTACGCGCTGGACGTCCGAGGCCTTCACCCGGTCAATTCCCGGCAGATATTGATCCAGCATCCGGTAGTTCCCAAGCATCTGGTAGAGTCCGAGCAGCATTGCCTCGCGAAAGATCGAATCTTCGCCGAAGACGAACTCTGCCTGCTCGAGGTTTTTTGCCTTCTGCAGTTCCTTGGCGCCAGCCTCCTTGGTGCGGAGCAGCGCCAGTTGCCGGTCAATCTCGGCCACGGCGTCTT
>JAJYVB010000042.1 GCA_021792265.1 Deltaproteobacteria bacterium
CCAAAAACTCATGGTCAACCAGAGCAATCTCCGTTAGCCACTTGGGCTGCTTCATCCCGTACTTGCCGGGAATAAAGAGCCGCACCGGGAAGCCGTGGTCCGGGGGCAGCGCCTCGCCGTTCATCAGGTAGGGCAGAAAGTTTTCGTGGCGCAGAATCTCATCGACCGGAACGCCCGTGAAGTATCCGTCGGCCCCATGGAGCGCCGCGTATGCGGCCTTGGAGTTTACGCCGGCGCGCTCCAGCAGCGGTCTGAGGGCCGGACCAACCCATCGGGCGTTGCCGATTGCCGAACCGTCCGGAGGATTGGATATGCATTCCAGGGTAAGGGTTTCACGTACGGCGGGAAGGCTCTTTATCTGCTCGTAGCCGATCGCGAGAGGGTTCTTCACGAGGCCGCTAATCCGCAGCCGCCAGGTTTTGACGTCAACTGAGGGCGTACTTCCGTAGGAGGTGACGTAGAAATCTGCATTGGGCGTACGGCCGCCGAAGTCTTGTCTGTGCGGCTCGGAGCCGAGGGCCACAGCGCATGCGAACGGAAGTCGCGACAGTGCGAGCGCCCCGCCGCCCACGGTCAGAAATCGCCTGCGAGAAATAGGACGCGTGCCAGCCCGGAGCGGCGCCATGCTCTCTCCTTCCGGCCGGGGAGGATACCGGCAGCCGCGGCTTAGAATATCGCAAGCGGGTTCGCCGGAGAACCGGTGCCATGGCGGATGACAAGCGGGGCAAGGACGAACATGAACTGGTAGCGTTGCAGTGAATCGCAACGCTCGGCGAGCGCGTCGAGATCGGCGTTGTCGATAAGGTGGACGCCCATCATAACCAACGTGCCCACATGAATGGGCAGGCGCAGCGGCGCTTCGTAAGCGGTCGGCATCAGATCGCTTATTCCGTCGCAGCCCAGCGCCGCGACACGCCGTTCGTGAAGCCACGGCAGACAGGCAACGTCGAGCCCTGCGAGCCCAAGTTTGGCGACATCCCACGGGCCGCGCTCCTTGCGCCTGCGGCTTCGTCCGGTTCGAACGATCAGAATATCGCCCTCGCCCAGGTGCACCCGATGGTTTTGCTCGGCCGCCTCGAGGTCTTCGGGGTAAATCGCTTCGCCGGGTTCGAGCCAGTTAACGCCTCGGGTCTTCGCAATGTCGAGCAGCACCCCGCGGCCAATGATCCCGGCGGCCAAAGTGTCGACGGCGCATCGATGGGCCCCGCGAAAGTCGATCTGGTCGAGTGTAAAGCCGTTGTACATCCGATCTTCCCACTGGAAGTGGCAAAGAGCGTCAAGGTGGGTTTCGTAGTAGCCATGAGGTGCCACGGCCATATAGTCGGTCGAGCTCGACGAGCCCATAGGATGGCCGATACGGCCAGAGCGGATCATAAGGTGCAGGGCGGGGCTGGGGTTGTCGGATGCGGGGGTTGAGCCAAGGGGGTTTGCAAGCGACACCGCTTCGCCGCTTTCGACCAGGCGTGCCGCGCTGGCCCGCGTACCCGGCGTTATGTAATTGAGCGCGCCGCGCTGGTCGTCAACGCCCCAGCGGCCCCAGTTGCTTAGGCGCTTGAGCATGTCCGCCAGTTCCCCTGTGGTGAATGTCCTTCGAGCCATCGGCGCTCCTTGCTCCCGTCGGGTTGGTTCAGACAAGCCGGCGGGCCACGATAATAAAACCCGAATGGGCGACCATCCGATGGACCGGCCGCACGCTGAGCCCCTTGGCCTGCCAATTCCGCATAAGCGTTTCGAAGATTTCGGTTTCGGCGAATCGCCCGTCAGACGCGAGAGCGTCGGCGGTTTCCTTAATCTGCACGGTGGTTGGAACGTAGCAGACCAGCACCCCGCCGGGGCGCAGGGCTCGCGCGGCGACGTCGAGGGCGCGGTTCGGTTCAGGGAGGTCGAGGAATAAGCGATCGGCTCCGGTTTCCTCAAAGCCGAGGTACAGATCCCTCAGTTTCAAGCTCCAGTTGGGCGCGGGGCCAAAGAAGGCCGCAACGTTGCGCCGGGCAGCGGCAGCAAAATCTTCGCGAACTTCGTAGGAGATGACGCGCCCTTCGGGTCCGACCGCGCGCAAAAGGGCGAGCGTCAGGGCGCCCGCGCCGGTACCTCCTTCGATCACGGTTGCGCCGGGAAAAACATCGCCCCACAGCAACATCGCGCCGGTGTCCTTGGGATAGATGACCTGGGCGCTGCGAGGCAGCAGCGGAACGAGATCGGCGTAGGTGGGGCGCAGCACCAGAAAGCTTTCTCCGCCCGAGAGCGTGACGCGCGACCCCTCGCTCAAGCCCACGACGCGTTCGGCCGCGATTTCTCCCCTGATGATGATGCGCTGGCCCGGGCGCAGCAGTTTCAGGTAGCGGCGTCCTTTGCGGTCGATGAAAATGACCGCGTCGTTTTCTCTAAGCGTAGGATCCAAGCTGGTTTACCGGTTGCGAGGCTAGCGTTGAACGGGACACGGCGGCGCGCTATTGACTACGCGGCAAAGCGCCGTTTAGTGTGAATACAAGCAGTTCGAAAAGCTTGGGCGATGGGTCGATCATAGGGGACTCGTTTTGAAACTGTTGCGCCGGAGTTAATCCTCGCTTTTCCGGTCCGGCTTACCAAGCGGAACTTCAACGGGCAAGGGTATCGTCAATCATGGCGGAGAAGAAGGCACGAACGGCCGAAAAAGGCAGCGCGGCGGCTTTTAGACATGTCTGTCCGAGTTGCGGCGCTGAAAGCAAAGTTACGCTGTTCACCGGTTTCGGCAGGAAGGGTTTCTTCCGCGTCTGCGACAAAAACTGCGGGTACATCGCGCGCGTGCGCTGAACCCTGAGGAGAAGCGCTCAGCCATGGCCAGAAGCCGCAAGAGCAAATCGTCGGGATCGGATCTTTACGCGGAATTTTCCGGTGCCGCGGATGAGGTGTCGGAAGATGCCGACCTGCCCAAGGACGAGGCGGGTAGACGCAAGATCAAGCGCCAATACCAGGGTCTGCTCGGTATCCGGCTTGAGAAGCTTCGAGGACGGATACTGAACCGCGAGCGCATCAACAAAACCGTCGAAGGCATTTACTTCATCTGTGCCAAATGCCTAAAGGTTTGTCATTCGCTCGACGAAGGGATAATCGAGGATCCCGCCAATCAGGCCAATCTCTGCCTTAGGTGCGGAAAGTCACGCACCGCCGCCGCCTGAGCGCTGCGCGATGGCCCGGCTCCCAACCGTAATCGCCGGGCTGCCCCACGCGCAAAAGCTCGCGCGGCAACAACCGTATCCGTTCGGCTGCCAGCCCAAATCCAAGGCGCACTCATGTCATTTCAACTAATCCCGTCCGATATAAACCTCGATTTCGTAGGAAAAAGGCGTTTTTTCATCGCGCTCTCGACCGCTATCAACATCTCCGCACTGGTGTTGTTGTGGTTCGTAGGCCTCAACTACGGGGTAGACTTTGCCGGCGGGTCGCTGGTCCAGGTCCGTTTCACCCAGGAGACCAACGCCAACGCCATCCGCTCGGCGCTGGCGCCGCTTAACCTCGGCGATATCACGATCCAGGACTTTGGCAAAGTCGGCCAGGAGTATCTGATCCGCTTCGCCAAGGCTAAGGAGGTGGGATCGATTGGCAAGCTGCTCGAGCAGGCGCTTGCCAAGCGTTATGGCGCAAATGTGGCCAAGGTAGTCCGCGTCGAAACGGTCGGCGCCCGCGTGGGGCGCAACTTGCGGCGCGACGGCATCAGCGCGGTGGTCGTAGCGACCATTTTCATGGGACTATTTATCGCCTGGGAGTTTCGCCACGTAAGCTGGAGCTTCGGTGCGGGCGCGGTCATCGCTCTGGTCCATGACGTGTTAGTGGTTACCTTCGCACTCGTGATCAGCCAGTTTCAGTTCGACCTGACGACGCTTGCGGCGCTTCTCACGGTTATCGGCTACTCGGTCCATGACACCATCATAGTCTCCGACCGGATTCGCGAAGATGCGGCCAAGCGGCGGCGCGAAAACCTTGCTGCAATCATGAACCGCGCCATCAACGAGACGCTTTCGCGCACTATCCTGACTTCGGGAACCGCGATCGCCGTGCTTATCGTGTTGCTGGCTCTGGGCGGCCCTATCCTGCGCCCGCCTGCCTTTACTCTTCTGGTCGGCTTCATCACGGGCACGTACTCGTCGATTTACATCGCCGGTCCGGTGGTCCTCTTCTGGGAGCGGCGGATTAAAGTCGGGGCGCTCTCGCGTGCGGCGTAGCAGGGTGTTGAGAGACCAGAGATTTTGAAGCGGCAGGGAGATTGGCGCTCAACACCCTGCTAAAAAACCGTCTTCTTTCCTTAAGCTCTCTCCCCACGGGAGAGACTACAGTGAGGGAAGCCGGTTGGCTGGAAGGCCACGGCTTGGCGAAGACATTGCAGCGTGCAGTGAAAAGCACAGTGCGGCGGGATGTCCGCCGTGCCGCCATTCTTCGGGCCCTTCGCTGTGGCGCGAGAGATTAAAACCGCCCGCGGTCTCTATCGGCTCGAAATGGCCGAGGGTCCGAGCCGCGTAGGGCAGTATCTGAGCTTTGTCGTCAGTGCCGTACGCGCCGACGGCATCGAGCGCGTTACCCTTCGATGCTCCGTAGAGGAAGAACTGGCCGCTCCGCTCGGAGGCAGCGAGTCGACGGTATGGCTTGAGCGTGTCGCGGCCTGGTTGGCCGGTGATTTCGACCACCTACGCGAAGCCGCGTTGCGCTCGATAAGGACGGAGCGGCGGATGGCCGAGTTTGTTTTCGATCGCGAGCATCCCGGTCCTTTTGGGCTCTGATTGAAGTCGGCCCTGGTTCTGCCATACCCCCCTGCCTGACCTATCGGTGAGGACAAATTACCCTTGACAAAATGGGCGAAACATTTTACTTGCCCTATAAGGTCTGGAATTCCGGGACAAGCTAACTGGGGTTTTTCCGTTTGACAGGGGACGAAGGATGGCTATAGTATACCTGTCAGGTCCACTAATGCGGAATCACCCCGTAAACCGGGTTGAGGGGACAGGGCTACGAGATGGTTAAGCTTCCGATCTACATGGACAATCACGCTACGACCCCGGTCGACCCGCGGGTGTTGGAGGCGATGCTCCCGTACTTTAACGGCAGGTTTGGGAATGCCGCCAGCCGCAATCACAGCTTTGGGTGGGAGGCTGAAGAAGCAGTCGACAAGGCCCGGACTTCCATCGCAGCCATAATCGGGGCAAAGCCCAAGGAAATCATTTTCACCAGTGGTGCCACCGAGTCGGACAACCTCGCGATCAAGGGTGTGGTCGAGTTCTACAAGGAAAAGGGCAATCACGTAATTACCTGCGTGACCGAGCATAAGGCAGTGCTTGATAGCTGCCGGGCCCTGGAACGTCAGGGCAGGGCGACCGTCACGTACTTGCCGGTGGACCGCTACGGGATGGTTGACCCGGACGATGTACGCAGGGCGATTACTGACCGCACCGTGCTGATCACGATCATGTGGGCGAACAACGAAATCGGCACGATCCATCCGGTGGCCGAGATCGGTCGGATTGCCAGGGAGAAAGGCATCCTTTTCCATTGCGACGCAGTGCAGGCGATCGGCAAAGTCCCGGTTGACGCGGAGGCGGCGGGAATCGACCTCATGTCGCTTACAGCGCACAAGATTTACGGTCCCAAGGGAGTCGGCGCTCTATATGTGCGGTCGAAGGCGCCGCGGGCGCGGCTGTCGCCGATTATCGACGGTGGCGGTCACGAGCGCGGCATGCGTTCAGGTACCTTGAACGTTCCGGGGATCGTTGGTTTCGGTGCGGCGTGCGAGACTGCCGCGCATGAAATGGCGGAGGAAGCTCAGCGCATGACCGACCTGCGCAGTCGATTGCACGCGGGTATTTGCGAACGTCTTGACGACGTTCATCTGAACGGCCATCCGACCCAGCGGCTGCCCGGCAATTTGAACCTGAGTTTCGCGTACGTCGAGGGCGAATCGCTGCTCATGGGGATTAACGATGTGGCCGTCAGCTCGGGCTCGGCCTGCACGTCGGCGACGCTCGAGCCTTCGTACGTGATTAGGGCGCTGGGGGTGAGCGACGAGTTGGCCCACAGCTCGATCCGCTTTGGCCTGGGCCGTTTCAACACGGCCGAAGAGGTCGATTACGTGACCGAGCGGGTGGTCAAGGAGGTGCGGCGGCTGCGCGAGATGTCGCCGCTTTACGAAATGGCCAAGGAAGGGATCGACCTCAAGTCGTTCCAGTGGAAGGCCCAGTAAAAGGGGAAGGTTAAGCTAGCGGAGGTTTTATGGCCTATTCCAGCAAGGTTCTCGACCATTACAACAATCCCCGTAACGTTGGCAGCTTTGCAAAGGACGAGCCCAACGTAGGAACGGGTGTGGTTGGCGCTCCTGAGTGTGGCGACGTGATGAAGCTGCAGCTCAAGATCAGCGAAGAAGGGGTGATTGAGGACGCTCGTTTCAAGACCTTTGGCTGCGGCAGCGCCATCGCCAGCTCCAGCTACGTGACGGAGCTGATGAAGGGTAAGCGAATCGAGGAGGCGCTGCGGATAAAGAACACCTCAATCGTGCAGGAGCTCAACCTGCCGCCAGTCAAGATTCACTGCTCGGTGTTAGCCGAGGACGCGATCAAAGCGGCGATCAATGATTGGAAAAGCCGCCGCGGCGCAGAGGTCGAGCAGCCGGGCAGGGCTGAACACGCGTCGTAGGAGCATGCGGGGGCATGGCAACGGTGTCTATCTCCCAGAACGCTGCAACGAAAATAAAGCAGCTCATCCTCGACCGGCCTGACGCCGGCCTGCGCGTCAAGGTGGTCGGCGGGGGATGCTCGGGGCTGCAGTACCGAATGGAGATTGACGGTTTCAAGGAACGGGACAAAGTCTTTGAACGCGACGGTGCCCGCCTGATAGTCGACCGCAAGAGCTTCCTTTACTTAAGCGGAGCCGAGATCGACTACGGCGAAGAGCTGATGTCATCGGGTTTCAGGGTGGTCAATCCCAACGCCAAACGTACCTGCGGATGCGGTGAATCGTTCGTCGTATGAACGGGCGGCGGTGGAGGATGCAACGCAGAAATGGTGCGATGCTCGGCGTGCGGGCACGGCCCGCTGAACAGTCTGCTCTGCCCGCACTGCGGCGCACCGCAGGCTGTTGAAGTAGACTGTTTCGCTGCTCTCGGGATACCGCGCAAGCTCGTTATCGATACGCGAAGGCTGGAACGCATCTACCACGAACTAAGCCGCAAGCTTCATCCAGACCGTTTTGCAGCGCGCGGCGTGCAGCTCCGCGACGCGAGCCTGAAGAGTACCGCGCTGCTCACCAGAGCGTATCGGACACTGCGGGATCCGGTCGCACGCGGCCGTTACTGGCTGGAGTTGCTCGGCGAAAAGCTGGGAGACAACAACCGGGTACCGCCGGGACTGGCCGCGACGGTTTTCCAGGTGCAGGAGGAGCTTGAGGAGCTACGGGAAGCGCACAGTACGGGCGCGGGGCGTGTGGCTGAGTTGGTCGCTGGCGTGGCTAAGTGCCGCAAAGACCTCGAGGTGCAACTCGGGAAGGAACTTGCAGCTCTGGAAGAAAACTTCATGCGTTGGGACGAGAACGGGAGCCAGGACCGGACACCACTCATCGCCGCGCTTAAGGAACGGCTTTCGAGGATTGCCTATCTGAAGACGCTTGTTCGTGACGTGGAGCACCATTTGGAGGAGGCAGCGCCGGCGTAGAAGGGTGTTGAGAAACAAGAGACTTCCACGCGGGAGCGACATTGGTGCGCAACACCCTGCGAAAAATCGGCTTCTTTCCCTTAGCTCTCTCCCTCCGGGAGAGACTACAGTGAGGGAAGCAGGTTGGTGAAAAGGCTTTTTCACCAACCTGCTAATCCGCGACGGGCCGTTCGGAGTCCGGTTTGTAAGTGAAGGAAGAACGCTAACTGAAAATGTCTCGAATCTTCGGCATAGATCTGGGCACAACCAACAGCCTCATCGCAGTAATGGACGGCCCCCATCCCCGCGTCGTCAGCGACCCGGCCTCGGGCGCGGCCCTCTTGCCTTCGGTGGTGGCGATTTTACCGGCTGGTGGTGTCGCGGTCGGCGAGCGAGCGATCGAGATGGAGCCCCATCTCATGGCCGAAAAAGACGGTACAGTCGCTCCGGCCGGTTTGCCGGGCACGGACCAGGGTGCCGTTATTCGCTCGGTCAAGCGATATATGGGATTAGGCGGCACCGACCTTGCTGAGGGCGATCGCAAGCGCTACGTCTTCACCGAGCTCGACGGGCCGGTGGTACGCTTCAAGATTGGCGAGCGAGTCTACACGCCGCCGCAGATCTCCGCTGAAATCCTGCGCGCGCTTAAGACGCGGGCAGAGACCGCGCTCGGCGAGAGCGTCGAACGGGTCGTGATCACCGTGCCGGCATATTTCAACGACGCCCAGCGTCAGGCTACGCGCGACGCCGGACGTTTGGCCGGCCTTACGGTCGAGCGCCTCGTAAATGAGCCGACGGCTGCCTCGCTTGCCTACGGACTGCACAAGATGGCCGCGGGACGGGTTGCGGTTTACGACCTCGGGGGCGGCACGTTTGACATCTCGATCCTCACGTTGAGGGAGGGAATTTTCGAGGTGGTCGCCACCAACGGAGATACCCATCTGGGAGGCGACGATATCGACCATCTGATCCTGGAGCTGATGCTCGAGGGACTGCCGGATGACGTGCGCAACGAGCGCCGCGTATGGAACAGCGCACGGCAAGTGGCCGAAGACGGGAAGCGGCGCTTGAGTGAGCAGGAGCGGGTAGATCTGAGGCTCGAACTGCCGGGCCGCACCGTCGAACGTGTTCTTACGCGTGACCAACTGGAGCGACTCGCCGAGCCGCTCGTCGAGCGCACGCTCAAATGCTGCCGGACGGCGCTTCGCGACGCCCGGCTGGAAACGGGCGAGATAGACGCGGTGGTGCTCGTTGGCGGTGCGACACGGATGCCGCTGGTACGCCGCCGAGTTGGCGAACTTTTCGGAAGGGAGCCGCTCTGCTCGCTCGATCCCGACCAGGTAGTGGCTCTGGGAGCTGCGGTGCAGGCGGGAATCCTGATGGGAGACCGCGACGATCTGCTGCTGCTCGACGTGGTCCCGCTGTCGCTGGGAATTGAAACGATGGGTGGTGTGACCGAGCGCCTCATCCATCGCAATACGACGATTCCGACCAGCGTTACCGAGATGTTTACCACCGCTGCCGACAGCCAGACGCATGTTGATATTCACGTGCTCCAGGGCGAGCGCGAGCTGGCCCGGGATTGCAGAAGCCTGGCGCGGTTCAAGCTTGGGCCTATCGAACCCAAGCCAGCGGGTGTTCCCAGAATCGCCGTTACCTTCCTTATAGACGCCAACGGAATTCTGCATGTGATGGCGAACGAGGAGGAGACCGGCGCGGGCCACATGGTCGAGGTGAAGCCCAGTTACGGGCTGACCGAGGAAGAGATCGAGCGAATGCTCGAGGAGGCGATAGATCACGGTGAGGATGACATCGAGCAGCGTCTGCTGATCGCGGCGCGCAACGACGCCGAACAGATCCTCGCGGCACTTGGCAAGCAGCTTAAAGAGTGGGGCCACCTGGCCACTGACGATGAGTGCCGCCGGTTTTCGGAGGTTGCGGCACGGCTTGAGGCCGTTCGAAAAGGCGAAGACCGCGAGCTAATCGCTGGGACGGTGCAGGAGTTGAACGATCTAAGCACCCCCTTTGCGGAGCGAATTATGGACGAAGCGATTCGGCGAACGCTGGAAAAGCGCTCGGTAGAGGATCTGCCGTGAAGGGTTGCCAAGAGGTAATTTTTTTTGGATATTCAACCATTCGGCCGCAAGTCTCCCGCGGTGTGCGGGGAAAAGTCTTGCTTGGAAAAGGCCTTTTAAGAATTTGAGTGGACAGTAGCGTCTGGCTCGGATAATGCATAAGTTGTATTGTGCATGACCCCAAGCATGGCGCCCAGGGAGTTCGCGAGGAAGTTTAAAAATGGGGCTGAAATGGGTTCAAGCGGAGGAGATTGCCGAGATTCTGGCCGAAAACCATCCGGGACTTAATCCGCTGGACGTCCGGTTCACGGACTTGCGGCAGTGGGTTGTCGACCTCGACGAGTTCGGCGATGACCCGGGGGCCTCGAACGAGGCCCGGCTTGAGGCGATCCAGATGGCTTGGAACGAAATTTATCAGGAGCAGAAAGGTGAATCTGAATAGGAGACGAGACGGTTACGTCTCAACTCCATGGAGGGCGGGGAGATGGTGGCGGATTTGCAAGTGAGGGGGACCGAGGAAAAGGAGATGCAGGAAAAAGAAACCTTGGACGAAAGGCTGCCGGGGCTGTTCGAGCCAGACACCCTGCTGCCAGTCCAGTACTTTGAGGCGATGCGGCGTAAGCATCTCCTTGAAGGAGAAAAACGTTTAGTCCTTAGTGTGCTAGAGGATGCCGTCGAATGCTTTATGAAATGCCTCGACGCCACCAGCAACAAGGGCCAGCGCCTGTTCCGGGAAGCCGAGGAGTGGATCAACCTCGAGGATAAGCACTGGGTTTTCTCGTTCGACAACGTCTGCGAGATGCTCGACGTCAATCCCGAGTACATGCGCAAGGGGCTGCAGCGTTGGAAAGAGCGCCGCGTCGCGGCTAAGCTCGCCGCGATCGAAGCTGGCGAGACGGTGGCACCTGCGGTACAAGCGCTCGTGCAACCGGAGACTGCCGGTGGCAGCGCGAAGGCCGCTCCCGAGCAGAATACGGGCGCTCCAGTCGTGCAGCAGGCAAAACCCATCAAGGTGGTTGCCGCCAAACCGAGTCGGCGCTCCAAACGCAGCCGCGTGGTGGCTCCGTGGCGAGGCACCAGGCTTCGTAAAGCGCGCGCCTGACCGCGCCGCATCTCACCTTCTAACGTTAAGGCCGATGCCTCTACGAGAGCGGTTGGTTGAACCGCTCTCGTTGCTTTTTCGCTACACGATCCGTGCGTGTGCGCTCACCGTGTGGACGGACGGCCGTGCGCTTTGGATTGCCGCTTGTACGTTTTGGGGTGATGCAGCTCGCGCTGCTAAGCCTGGACCGTACAATTGGCACGGTTTTGCTTAGATACCGCGTCTTCCGCTGATGGCATCGTTGATGCTCAGGGGTGGTATCGGGAGGTGTCGGACGATGACAGTAAGCAAAAAAATTCTAGGCGCGATGCTGGGTGTTGGTTTGTTTGCATTTCCGCTAAAAGCTATCGCCAAGCCCTGGCACGACGGGGGTAGGGCGCGCATCGTACCGGCCCACAACTTTCGAAAAGCTAACGGCTGGGGCAGGCATTGGAGGCGCGGCGGCGGATTTCATCAGGAGCCGTTCCAGCGACCTGCTTCGCCGGGTGGTTGGGCGTTCAGGCCAGCGCCGCCCGCGCCCGGTCCTGGCGGCTGGGCCTACTATCGCGATCATGACGGCGACGACGGAGGGCCACGTTGGTATGGACCCCGGCACGAAGGCGACCGGGATGACTATGGATCTGAGGACGACGGTGGCGGGCAGCAGAACTACGGCCCTGGCTATTACGGCCCCGGCTACTACGGTTCGCCCGCTCCCTGCGGGATGGTTCCAAGCGGCAATTGGCAACAGCGCCGTGCACAGCTTCTCGCAATGCGCCATGCCGACTGGGCACGTTACAACGCTTCGCGACGGCGCGGTAACGGCGCTGGCCAGCAGTACTGGAGGAATCAAATCAACTACCTGAACCGGCGGCTGGCAGGACTGCGAACCAATATGAACATGTCACCGGGAGGTGGGTATAATTGTTACGGCGGCGGTTACTACGGCGGCTATTCTCCGGCTTCGGGCAACCCGCTGCTTGACAATGCGATGTTGCCGTTGATCCAGCAGTTCGTTCCGTGACAGAGCGGCGGCGGCTACGAGGGCCGTCAGACCGCAGCCGGTCTACCAGCCGGCAAAAGATGTAACAGGCAGAAAGCGAGCCCCCTGCGGCTCGCTTTCTGGTTGTTACCTACGCCAGCCTCTGGTCTTCCACGCGCCACGCGCCGTCTTCGCGCAGTGTTTCGATAACAGCTTTCCGGTGCGTTTCTTCGTGTTTGAGCAAATCTGAAAGCTTCGTGAACTCACAGCACTCATCAGCAATGCGAAGTGGCATGTGCGTTAATAAAGAGCAGGATGCTTCAACGCTTGGCAAAGTCTTGTTGTGTCGGTCATACGAGGCACACGTGACATCTTAAAAGCGCCATTAAACTGCTAAATGAAGGTAGCGCCTTGACCGAGCTAACGTATTCCCATAACGTTACGCGACCCGCTCGAAGGGAAGCGGACTACTCAAAGGAGGGGCAACATGCCTCGGTTTCTTGCGATGATTTGCGCCGGATTATTGGTTTGCGTCGCACCCGCGTTCGCGACCAGTTCCGGTCCGTCTACTCACACGCGCACGCTCAACGTCAGGGGCATCGGACAGCAGGCTCCTGCCGGCGACGTGGACGCCAGCAACGGCAACGCTTGCAATGCCAGCGACTGGGTTGACAACTGCCCGAGCGGCGACTGCCAATGTATCGAATTTACCGGCGTTACTGGGTCCGTAAGCGGAATCAAGGGCCCCGTGACGATATCCGATTTTTTTGTCACATCCGATCAGGGTGTTAACCCAGCCACCGAGCCAGCCGTGGGAGACAGTCCCAGTCCCAGCTGCAACCTGTTCCTGGGCGTGCTAACTGTCATTACCAATTCCGGCAGTCAGAGCAGGACGATCAATTTGATCGGCACGACGTGCAAGCACGTAATCGGTGTGTCGGCTAGGAATCCTACGGGAACTCACGACAAAGACCTGATTTCGGGCGGTTGGGGAATCTCGGATCAGCCCGCTCCGAATCCCGACACTTCAGGATGGGGCGAACTGGTTGGACAGCTGATTCACAGCACCAACGCACTTTCGTTGAAGCTAACCGGCACCGTTACGCAGTAATGATTGTGGAGGGCGATCCAAGCCTTGGCGCTTGGACCGCCCTCATCACTTCCTGCCGACCAGCGTTGGTGTTCTGCGCTGGTTCGCGAATCCGTCCAGCCGGCCCTCGACAGGGATTGGCAAGCCGGTGCAGCACGTGCCCTGGTTGCTTTATCCGCCACGCGGGCAAAGCATCGAAGCCGCGTTCTGCTCATTCCCGCGCCCGCGTTGAGATGCATGCCACGCAGCGCGAACTGTTGTGGCAGTCTTTCAGTTCCGTCACAATTTAAATTGCGATGCTTCGGTGCTTAGGGCTCGCGGTGCCGGTAAGTTTTCCGCGGGCAGCCGGGTTTCTGGCTTGAGTAGATAGAGCCACGGTTGCGTTGGAGCATTTGCGGGTCGGCTGACCATTTAGACTCCGCTGGCGTAGCCTTCGCATCTCGTTGGTGAAGGTGCGCCTCCCGGCGGCGCCCGTCGACGCCCGAACTGTTGATCTACGGTCCGGCTTGTCGCTGCTGCGCTTTAACAAGAAGTTGTGGAGGACACGCGATGCATGGATTATTACGCATTCCGTGGAGCGAGCTGGCGCATTGGCAGCGCGCGTTAGTGTCGTTGGCACTGATCGTCGCCGCAGTCATTGTCGGGGCTGCAGCTAACAGCTCGTTATTCTTTTTCATCCGCCGCTTCGCGGCGCGCGCCAACCGGGAGTTCTTCGAATCCTTCGCCCGCCATTGCAAGGGACCGGCACGGCTGATCGTGGTGACTCTGGCGATCGACCTTGTCATGCCCAGCACGAGTATCCCCGCACCGCACAAGGAAACCTTGCGTCATGCTCTGGCGCTGCTGACCATCGGCGCGCACTCGTGGTTGCTGATCTCCATCATGGCGGTCATCGAAGACGTCATCCGGAGCAAGTACCCGGTTACCGCTGCCGACAATTACCGGGGCCGGCGGATCTATACGCAACTGCACGTTTTCCGCAGAGCCGGCACCACCGTGATTATCATCCTGACCGTCGCCGTAATGCTCACTACGTTCCCGTGGGCGCGTACCATAGGCACCAGCATTCTTGCGTCGGCCGGCATCGCCGGCCTGGCCTTCGGTTTGGCCGCCCGGCCTTTGCTCGAGAACATGGTGGCCGGCTTGCAGATCGCGATAACGCAGCCGTTTCGGCTCGAGGACGTCGTGATCGTCGAAGGCCAATGGGGATGGATTGAGGAGATCACCACCACCTACGTGGTAGTGCGCATCTGGAACCTGCAGCGGCTGGTCCTGCCCATCTCTTACTTCACGCAGAAGGCATTCCAGAACTGGACGCGGCAGTCGAGCGAGCTGATGGGTACGATCCACGTCTTTGCCGACTACACGATTCCGGTGCAGGCGGTGCGCGACGAATTACAGCGGATTTGCTCAGCGTCGCCGCTCTGGGATGGCAAGGTCTGTGTGGTGCAAGTAACGCACGCGACCGAGCACACCATAAATATGCGCGCTCTGGTAAGCGCGAAGGATTCCGGAACGTTATGGAACTTTCGCTGCGAAGTGCGCGAGAAGCTGATCGATTTCATCCGGCAGCACTATCCGCGCTGCCTGCCGCGAACACGCGCTGTCCTGGAAGGCGTAGACGCGCTGCAGATCCCCGAAGATAGCGGCCGCGCCGGGACCGGTACTCTTCAGGGGTGAGGATGCCATGAATCGAAGAAGTCTGAAACGGCCAAACAGAACTTACGAGCTCGGACCAGAACAAACCTGACGTAACGCTGAGTAAATCGCCGCGGAATCCTCACGAACGAACGCGCGACGATCCGTTGCCTGTTCGGTGCCGGCGATGCGGAGGAGACCGAGGCAACGCCAAACCCTGGTTACATACGGAGGTGAACAGATGCCAAGACGGCGCGTATTTCATTTACTGCTGGCAGCCGCGGCCGCAATCCTGAGCTGCGGGTGCGCTGCACCGCTTCTCGGGGGCGCGTCGACGAGCGCTGTAAGCAGCCTGGCCGCCTCAGCGCCGGTGACGGACGCAATGGCCAACCCGTCGGTTATGGACTATACGGCCGATTCGACGAAGATTGCTTTTTTGGCGCCCGCCGCACTCACCTCGGGAAACCGGTCGACGGAAGCGTCCGTCGTCAAAGAACAATGTTACTTCAAGACCGCTGACCCGTTGTTTTTTGTTCCCGACGAAGCTCAGCAGCCGACTTGGGATTTCGTGGGGCGGCTCGACGCGGCCAACCATTTCGAGGCCCTCGAGTATCGCAGCATTCTCACGCTCGGCTTGATGGATGGCGACGCGCAGCTCAACTCATGGCCGGTTGAACTGATCGCGCTCTCCGACATGCCCGAGGTATTTCTCCAACAGCGGCTGACGTTGCTGGCACAAGCGAAACTGCAGCCAAGCGATCAGCATGAGCTGGCACAGGAGTTTATTAAGCAGTCGCAAAAACTTCAGGAAGTGGTGACTGAACTCGAAGCGCAGTACAAGCCCAAGATCACCTGCCCGAAGCGTGAGTCTTTTTGGATCCGCTGACGATCGAGGACTACTTTGGCGCTCTCCCTGCGGGAGAGACTACGGTTAGGGAATTAAGTAGGCGCGGGGTTGCCCGATTTCAGGACCGGCTCCTCACAAAATGTCCGCCACCGAACGGCGCCGGAAAGGCCGGCAATTTGCGCTCACCCGAAGAACCCTCAACCAACCGGGGATTTTCGTTTGGTCGGGGCGGGCGGATTTGAACCGCCGACCACACGCACCCCAAGCGTGTGCGCTACCAAGCTGCGCTACGCCCCGACTTCGCCGCAGACGGCTCGAAACACGACAGTATAATCGGGAATGAGGCGAAAGCCAGCTTCCGAAGCCGCTGCAGCCACGCTCGTCAAAGGAATTGTTCAGCAAAGTGGCCGCCCTGACGGCGAATCACTGGCGACGTGGCGCTCAGAGCCCGTGCCCGTACGCAGCGCTCATATGCCGACGCTTATCGACCGCCATGTCCCCCGCCGAATCCACCGCCGATACCCCCTCCGAAGCCGCCATGCCCAAAACCGCCGCCGTGTCCGAGGCCCCCATGTCCTGGGCCGCCGCCCAGAACACCTCGGCCTCCGCCTGCTCGCCCCCCGCCCGGATGCATCCTATTGAAGCCTTCCGGCACTGCCGCAAAAACCGGAAATATCGCGCCAGGAACGAACCAGAAGGGGCTCATCAGGTTCATCTCTTCTTCCTGCGCAAACGCGAGTTGCGCCTCGGACGCTTCCTTTGCCTGTTCGCTGGCCTCCAGTTTGCGTTTTATGTCCAGATAAGCCAGGTAAGCTTTTTCTTTGCCGTCGAACAGACACATGCAGTTGTACGGGTCCGCCATCCAGTAGTGGAGATGGCCGCCCCGGCCGACATAATAGTTCAGTTTAAGCGCTGGCAGCGAACGAAGATCGTTCACCTGATCCGGAGTCTGAGCGGGAATGATTCGAAAGCCAGCCGCCGAGAGCATCGCGCCTTGGTCTTTCGCTTGGCGCTTGAGGGAACCTCCGCCGAGCGATTCGATTGTGCTGCAGGCTAGGAATCCTAAGCTGAGAGCAGCCAAAAGGATCGCAATCGCGCTAAGATGTCCGGCAGATGCAATGCTGCGTAAAGGGTTGCAACACCTTGCCCTTACCAGCCGTGGCCCGGTTTCCTGAACGCGTTGCCCAAAAGAGGTGGGATACATGAAAACACGGGAACTTCTGACGTCCGGTTTGATTGCGATACTGTGCGGGGCAGCGGGTGCGGCTCTTTGGATGTCCGGCACGCGCGGAATTCCGCTAGTGTCCCGCGCTGCCGCACAGACGGCCCCCCAGACTGTGACCGCCCAGCGGTTCATCGTAACTGACC
>JAJYVB010000043.1 GCA_021792265.1 Deltaproteobacteria bacterium
CTGTTCGCCGATTAAAGTGGCACGCGAGCTGGGTTCAGAACGTCGTGAGACAGTTCGGTCCCTATCCGCCGTGGGCGTAGGATACTTGAGGGGAGCTGTCCTTAGTACGAGAGGACCGGGACGGACGTACCTCTGGTGTTCCGGTTGTGGCGCCAGCCGCATTGCCGGGTAGCCATGTACGGACGGGATAACCGCTGAAAGCATATAAGCGGGAAGCCCACCCCAAGATGAGGTATCCCGATCGCAAGATCCTAAAGGCCCCTTCTAGACAAGGAGGTTGATAGGCCGGAGGTGGAAGCGCGGTAACGCGTGGAGCTGACCGGTACTAATCGGCCGTGCGGCTTGACCGCTAATTTCAAGCCCGAAGCGTCCCGAGGCGCGCAAAGACTCGCGAGATGCCCTGCTTTCAGTTGTCAAAATATCGCCCCGCTCGACTCCGGCACCGGAGCGGCGTGGGCATCAAGTTTCCGATCGCTATGGCGGAGGTGAAACACCCGTTCCCATCCCGAACACGGCCGTTAAGCCCTCCAGCGCCGATGGTACTGTGCCCTTAGGAGGTACGGGAGAGTAGGACGCGGTCGGGAAATCGAGCCGGACGAGCGCAAGCTCGTCCGGCTTTTCTTTGTGGCAAACCCTCCGTGGCCCGCTTACGCCTATCTGTGGGCCGGATGAAAGTTCGTAAGCGTGTGAGCAACCGCATCTCCCCAGCCCATCAGTGATCGCGCAGAATGCGGTCGGAGGTAGCGACCGATGGGGAGATTGGGATAGACGACATCGCCACGCGCTCGACAGATGCGCCGCGTGTTGGCGTAGTGGCAACGCAGCGGGCTGACGCTGCGGAAATTTGGGCTGCAACGCGGGATTCCCTTCGGACTACACCCCGGCGTCGTTCCCGATCCGAGAGTATGTTCGACCGAAGTACGCCTGTGCGAAGTGCCAGCAGGGTGTGGTGCAAGCCGCGCTCCCGCCACGGCCGATCGAGAAGGGACGACCCGGTCCGGGTTTGTTGGCGTACGTCGTCGGCTCGAAGTATACCGACCACCTCGCGTTGTATCGGTTGGAACACATCTTCGAGCGCCACGGGGTACAAGTCACCCCGCGCACCCTCTCGGAGTGGAACGGAGCGGTCGCGGACCCCCTGGAGCCGATCGTGCGGGCGATGCGCCGGCAGCAGGCGTGCCATTCGGCGTGGATTCAATGTGACGACACGACACTGGTCGTGCAGGACCCAAGTCGCGCACCAGAGATTCGAACGGGTCACCTGTGGGTGTATCGAGGCGAGCGCGGCGAGGTTGTGTACGACTTCACCTGGACGCCAATCGAGATGGACCATTGAAAATGCTTGCCGACTACCGAGGTTATCTCCAGGTGGATGCGGCGCTCGCCTATGACGACGTGTTTGCGCAGCACCCGAATATCATCGAGGTGGGATGCTGGGCGCACGCACGGCGGTACTTCAAGGAGGCGATGCCGACGGCGACAGTAACCTGTGCACGGGTCTTGGCGATCATCGGGCAGTTGTATGCGATCGAGCGAGTAGCCACGGGCAAGCACGCGGAGGCAGCAGCACGACTGCGGTTGCGGCAGGAGCAGGCGCGGCCGATTCTGGAGACCCCACACACGTACCTGCAGGAGCAGCAAACGACGGCGCTGCCCAAGAGTCCGCTGGGTGCAGCCGCGGGGTACGCGCTGCGCGACGGGGTCGCGCTGGCTCGCTACACTGATGACGGGCGCCTCAAGATCGACAACAACGGAGCGGAGCAGGCGCTGCGGCCGATCGTGCTCGGCCGCAAGAATTGGTTGTTCGCGGGGAGTAAGGGGGCAGCGCACCGCGCGGGCATCTTTTGTTCGCTCGTACAGACCTGCAAGCGCCTGCACGTCGACCCGCTAGCGTATCTGCGCGATGTCCTTGATCGTGTCTCGACGCACCCAGCGCGGCTCGTCTTGGAACTGACGCCACGCGAGTGGCAGCGACTACGGCAGAGCTCATCCGCACAAGCGGCGTGAGCCAAGGCGTGGTCTGTGCGCTCTTTGGCAACTCGTGTATAGTCGGGGCACCAACGAACCGATGCGCGTCTTTCTCATTCACATTCGTGACCCGCAATTCTACGCTCTGCCGACTGCTGCCCGCAGCCGGAACGGCAATCTCCGCATCATGGGATTCCCACCGATCGGCATCATGTCGCTCTCGGCCGTGCTCAAACGCGCGGGCCATGAGTGCGTCATGTTCGACCAGGCCAACCCCGAAACGCCCAATACGGTCATCATCGAGGAGATCCGCCGGCAGCGGCCCGCACTGGTTGGACTCAGTTTCCTTAGCACTACGAGCTATCCCTACGCCAAGATCCTCGCGCGCCAGATCCGCGCCGCGGATGCGCATGTCCGCCTAGCGTTCGGGGGCGTATTTGCCACGCTCAATGCCGCGCCCGTGAAGCGGCAGTGCCCGGAGGTTGATTTCGTCTGCCGCGGAGACGGCGAACAACTCCTGCTCGATCTGCTCGACCGCCTCGATGATCCCGCAACAGTTGCCGGCCTGACGTGGACGAAGGACGGCAAAGTGGTAAACGCTCCCAACCGGCCACTCGACCGCAACCTCGATCAGTGGCCGTTCCCCGACCGCGAGAGCCTGCCGCTCGATTTCATCGAATCGATGCCGCTCGACGTGCCGGCGGTGCTGTCGATGGATCGGTTCACGACCATGCAGACCTCCCGCGGGTGTCCGTGGCCGTGCGTGTTCTGTGACATACCCATGTTCAACGAGGGCAAGTGGCGCGCGCGCAGCCCACAGCACGTGGTGGAGGAGTTCAATCACCTCCAGCGACTGGGCTACGGGGCTGTCTACTTCGTCGACGACCACTTTCTGCTGCAGCCCAAGCGCATCGAGGCGATCTGCAAACGCATCAATGACAGCGGGGTCACCATTCAGTGGGGCTGCGAAGGACGAGTGGATTCGGTGGCGCAGCATCTCTTTCCAGCCATGGCGAAAGCGCACTGCCGGACGTTGATGTTCGGTATTGAAAGCGGCAGCCAGAAGGTGCTCAACCGGCTCAAGAAAGAGCAGACGTTGGCAGAGGTGGAAACTGCGGTAACCAGCGCCAAGCGGGCGGGCATCGAGCTGGTCCACGGTTTCTTCGTGGTCGGCAGCCCCGACGAGACCGTCGAGGACATGCGGGCGACCTTCGATTTTGCCGCTAAGCTCCGGCTCGACACGTTCGCCTTCAACCGTCTGTGTGTGTACCGTGGCACGCCCCTGTGGCAGGAGTATCTGCGGCGCAGGTTGGTCAATGATGCGGACGATTGGTACAAGTATTTCAAGTGCTCGGAAATCGATCCCACCTGCCTGCCGGGCGCGGTGATCAATGCGGAGCGTACCGCCGGATTCAAGCGGCTGTTCCGCTACAAAGTCACGCACTATCCGCTGCAGACCCTGCGGCTGTTGCGCCGCTTCCTGCGTCACATGCGGCTGCGCGATGTCGTCTATTTGATCATCAAGCCGTTTCTCGGTGCAAAGCGGGGAGCAACGAAGAACGAGGTGCTGTCTCGTGCCGTTGAGCACGGCGCGCAGAAAGATGCGGCAGCCCTTCTCACGCGGGTTTCCGATGTCCTGCTCGCAGAGATCGCGACCTCGTCTAACACCGACCCGTCGCGGATGCCGTAAGGAACGGCGAGTAGACGAACTCACTCACACCAGCTCCGCGACCTCCATCAGGCGCCCGGCCAGGCTGCTTCCTTCGCGCAAATATTCGTGCCAGCGCAGCGACAACGCCGCGGCACTGTTCGTCACACGCTTACGAAAGTTCAATCAAGTGAAAACGCCACGGGGTTGCAGCAGAGCCACCCCGTGGCGTTCGCAAGTTGAGACGCAGCCGCACACCGTCCGGCGCTTGGCTGCGTCTGGTTCGGTTAGTTAGTTGTCGCCTTGACCCTTGGTCCAGATGTGGGCGCTAAGAATAGGGGTATTGAAAGCAACGGGAGGGGTCGGCGTGCCCGCAACCACGGTCTGCTCGATCGTCGCCAGACGCTTCCCTGCCGGGCCGTCCAAATAGCCCACCCAAGTGCCGGCGCCGCCGCACTGCGCCGCGTTGCTGGCGCTGGACTCGCCCGGACCCACGAAGCTGCTGGGACTTACCGTTATATCCAGACTCACACGGCCAGTCGCGGAATCGACGGTGTAGGTGCCCGTGAAAGAACAGGTGAACGAATCGCCCGTACCGGGTGTCCCGTAGTCGATCGTCTCCTCGCCGGCGGTGATGTTGCCGTTGCCGTCGAACAGCAGATAGCCCGCGCCCACAAACGGCCGCGCAGGCACGTCAGGATCGCTGGGCTCCTCACCGGTGAGCGAGGCGTCGTTTGCGTTGCCAGCAGTGATATAGCGGCCGTTAAGGTTTTGCACTCCAAAAGATGGCCCACCGCCCTCACCGGGACCTCCGCCCGGGTGCCCGTGACCATGGCCGTGACCGTGGTCATCAGCGCGGGCCGAAGTGGTTAGCCGCCAACCAAGACCTGCAGTCAGCACGAGCGCCAACACTGCGAGGCCCCCCAAACGTAACACGGAGTGAATCGTTTTCATGCTGAACCTCCTTACTACAGCAGAAGCAACCAAAGACCACGAACGCTAAGAATAACGCCAAACGTCTCATTCTCCAATCCACCTCGGCACGTTGTCAAGCGATTTAAATTAAGCCCTGAGCGGTCAATTTGAATCGGAGGGCTCTGTGTCATACTTTTCAGCCTGATTGCTTTCCGTTTCGAACCCAGGACTGCGGGGATTGCCACAGTTTAGCTGTCTTGAGTGCGAGACATGCGCCGCCAACGCATTGGAGCGCAGGCCGCAATCAGCTATAGGTAAAAACTGTTTTCAGAGAAGGCCGGAGGAAATTATTGATGAAGCCGATTATCTCAGCGGACTCTCATGTGTTGGAGCCTCCCGACGCCTACACCGAGCGGATCGACGCCCGTTACAAGGAAATCGCGCCGCGCGTCAGTTTTACAGAGCAAATGGGGGCCTATTTCGAAATCCACGGGATCAACAAGCCGCTGCCCGTTCGGCTCGTCTCCGGGGCTGGAAAATCACCCATGGAGATCGAGCGGCACCCGCTGCGCTGGGAGGAGGTATATCGCGGCGCGTACGATCCCGAAGCGCGGATCAGCGACCAGGACCGCGACGGCATCGCTGCTGAAATCCTTTACCCCACCAGTGGCATGATCATCTGCAAGCATCCCGATGTCGACTACCGCAAGGCTTGTCTTGACGCCTACAACCTGTGGCTTGCCGAGTACTGCTCGGTGCATCCGGACCGCCTGTTGGGAGCCGGAATGGTTTCGATGCGCACGCCCGGCGACTCGATCAGCGAAGTGCGCAAGATCAAGGAGCTGGGGCTAAAGGGCGTGATGCTGCCCGGGTGGCCGGCCACGGAAGACTACGACAGCCGCATGTACGACAGCTTCTGGGCAGCGTGCGTGGAGAACGGTTTCCCGGTGACGTTCCATCATCTGCCGGGCTCCCGCAACCCCAACGACTCCACGGACTCCATTTACGGCTACGCCAACCGCGGGGTGAACTCGAAGCTCAACTCCTGGATGAACCTGATTCGCGGCAATCAGGATATCCTCGCGATGTTCATCTTTGGCGGCGTCTTCGAGCGCAATCCGAAACTCAAGCTGGTGTGCGCCGAGGCCGACGCCGGATGGGTGCCGCACTTCATGTACCGGATGGACTACGCCTACGACCACCATCGCCATCACGTGAAGACCGAGGAGCTATCGCACCCGCCGAGCTATTACTTCCGCAACAACGTGTATCTGACTTTCCAGGATGACACGATCGCTTTCAAGACGCGCCATCTGATGAACATCCACCGGCTGCTGTGGGCCAACGATTTCCCGCATTTCGATTCAACCTGGCCGCACTCGCAGGAAGTGATCCGCACGGAGATGGCTGACTTGACCGCGGCCGAGAAGGACTTGGTGCTCCACGACAACCTGGTCGAGTGCTACGGCTTGGGTTCTTAGCAGCAGGGTGTTAGGAAAGTCAGGCCGCCCGAGAACAGGGAGCGCGCGCCGGACCGGATAGTTGCGTCAGGCGCGCGTGGGCAGGCGTACTGGCGTTCGGGAGGCAGGAGGGCTCGCCATGAGAATCGACGTCCACACTCACTTCTACCCAATCGAGCTGATGCGCCGTCTGGAGCGGCGGTCGGGCTACCCGCACGCACGCAGTTCGGACGGAAAGACGTTGCTTCACTGTTGGGACAGCTTCGCGCTGCCTTTCGTCCCGGCTTTTCACGACCTGAGCGCCAAGCTCGCAGATATGGATCGTATCGGCGTTGATGTGGCAGTCCTGAGCCTCAACATGCCCGGTCCCGAGCTTGCCGGTGGAACCGAGGCGGACGAACTGGCACGAATTACCAATGACGCACTCGCCGAGGCTATCGCCCGTCATCCCAAACGCCTGTGGGGTTTGGCTACGCTTGGTTTCGGCAGTATCGACGCTACGCTAAAGGAACTGGACCGCTGCCTGACAAAACTCGGCTTTCGCGGTCTTCAAGTCATGTCGACCATCAACGGCAAGAGCCTGGACGCACCCGAACTGCGCCCGGTCTTTGAATACATGGCAAAAGCCAACCGGCCGATTTTCGTCCATCCCACGATGCCGCTTAATCGTACAGGACTGATGGATATTGTCCCGGTGCCGGCCGTTGCCTTCGCGTTCGACACCACGCTTGCGGCGGTGCGCCTTGCGATGTCGGGCGCCTTGCGCGAGTACGCTACCGGCCCGATTATCATTCCCCACGTCGGCGGGACGCTGCCGTACCTGATGCCGCGGATTGAGGGTCTGATGGCGGGCTTCGGGGCTCGGGCGCTCGAGAAAGATCCGGTTTTATACCTGAAGCGGCTTTACATGGATACGGTTGCGTACACGCCTGAGCCGATCGGCTACTGTCTGGCGGCGATGGGCGCCGACCATCTGCTGTTTGGCAGCGACCATCCGCACGGTCCCTGGCAGACTACGGCCGACCTGCTCGACCAGGCCGTAGGCTCGCCGGTCGAGCGCGACCTGATCACCCATCGCAACGCCGAGCGCATCTTTGGAGCGTAGCGATACCACGCCGGACTGACGGTTCCGAGCGCGGCAGGCTTTGCACACGGCGGCGTAATCCCGTCGCGCTCGGTCCCCGAGCTTCACAGTCCGCTATCGTCGAAATCGTCGTCACGGCCGCCTGGCTCCGCTCCGTCGTCTATGTCGGCGCCGGCCTCGAGCTCATCGACGGCCTCCTCGAATTCGGGTCCACCGAGTTCATCGCCCATTTCGCGCCCCATCCGGCGCATCACGCGAGCGACGCTTTTCGGGTCGTTTTCGTCGAAATCGCCGAGATTTGACGGGCTGGCCATAGCGTCCAGCCGCGCCTCTTCGCTTTTAGGTGACGTAAAGCGCGACATTAAGCGTGTCAGCTTGCGATTCCCGCAGTGGCGGCATTGCAGCTTTGGCTTCTCGCTGACGCGAAGCGTCAGGACAGTCGTGTGCCGATGGCATTTGACGCACTCGTACTCGTATATAGGCATCGCTGGCTACTCCGTGATCCCGGTACCTTGGCCGGCAGCTCCGTCATGACTCCGGGCGCCTACGGCATCCCGGATGCTGCCTGCTGCCGAGCCGAGGCCTGAAAACCTGCACAAGTCAACTTTCAATTTCCTCGATTCGGCCCGGCGTATCAACGCCGGCAATCCCACTTGATTCCCCAGCCGCCTGTGGATACTGCTCGAAAGGGTGCCGTCGGCGGAGGGAAATTCCGACGGCCGCATGGGGCCAACCGGCTGCTGCTCTCGACTGATGCCAGTGGGCTCGGCAGCCATCCCAGGGGCGCGCTGATGCGAGACTTGGTGCTGATGTGGCGAAACACGCGGATGGTGGTTCTTTGCGCCATTTCGGGCGCTTTGTATGCGGCGGTGCTGGTCCCTTTCAAGGTAGTTCCGCTGATACCGGGCGTTACCGAGTTGCGTCCGGCCAACGCGATTCCAGTCGTATGCTCGTTTCTGTTCGGACCAGCGGCGGCCTGGGGTACTGCAATTGGAAATGTAATTGGCGACTTCTTCGGCGGGGTCGGCCCCGGCGATATATTCGGGTTTTTGGCTAACCTCGCGTACGGCTACGTTCCTTACAAGGTCTGGAACGCATTGGCAGGCGGCCGGAACCCGATTGCCCGCTCGCCGCTAAGTATCGGCTGCTATGTGACGGCGTGTTTGCTGGCGAGCATGCAGTGCGCGGATATTGTCGGGTGGGGCGAAAACCTGCTTGCGCTCAGGCCGTTCAGCGTGATGGGCAACGTTATCGTCTTCAACAATTTGCTCGCCTCGCTCGCGCTTGCACCGTTTCTTCTGTACGCGATTTATCCGCGCGTTTGCCGGGGGCGGATGCTCTATCAGGACATGATGCCGGAGCTGCGCGCCATGCCACGGGCAGTGCAGCTTGCGGGGTTGGCGCTGCTGGCTTTCGGCGTTTTCGGCGCCTGGGTGGCGGGCAATCTGGTATCGACGGGTTACTGGGAACCGGCTTTTTTACCGCTGCGAATGGTTCAGGCGCCCTATGACGGTGCGGTAGCCGTAGTCGTGAGCCCGTTCATCCTGGTCTCGGCGCTGGGGCTGGGGCTGATGTGAAGGTGGAGCGGGCAGCCGGGCCGAACGTCGAAGCGCCGACCACCGGCGCGCCGGCGTTTATTGAAACGCACGGCCTGAGTTTCACCTACCATCAGAGCGCCCGCCCGGCGCTCAGCGGCATCTCCTTCGCTCAGAGGCAGGGCGAGATGGTGGGCGTCATGGGTGCGTCGGGCGCCGGAAAATCCACTTTTGCCAAGTGCCTGAACCGGATCATCCCCGAATTAGAGGACGGGGTTTTCGAAGGCACGATTCATCTGGATGGCCGCAGCCTCGAGGGCGTCAGCGTTGCGGAACTTGCGGGAACGGTCGCAATGGTTTTCCAGGACTTCGAGGCCCAGCTTTTCTGCACCACCGTGGCGCAGGAGGTCGCCTTCGCGTTGGAACAGATGGCTATGGAACGTGAGCAGATGAAGAAGCGAGTCGCGCAGGCGATCGAGGCGGTTGGTCTGCGGGGCTTCGAGCGGCGCGACCCGACCTCGCTCTCGGGCGGGGAGAAGCAACGGCTGGCGATCGCCGCCGTTCTGGCGCTCAACCCCTCCCTCGTTCTGCTGGACGAGCCCACCACTGACCTCGATCCTGAAGGCAAGGTGCAAGTCTTTGAGCTCATAGCGCGTCTTCGCACCAGTGGCCACAACCTTATCGTTATCGAGCATGAGGCCGAGGAGCTGCGGCGATGCGATCGCCTGCTGCTCATCGACGACGGTAAAGTTGCCGCCGACGCTGCGCCGGCACAATTGCTCGCCGAGGTCGAATTGCTGGAGCGATGCGGCGTTCATGCGCCAGGCTTGAACCGGGTGCTGAACGGGCTCGGGATTCGCGCCCACGCGCAAAACGTGGACCATGCGGAAGATATGATTCGCAACCGCTTCGCGCATCGCCTGCCCGTTGCTGCGCCAACCCCGCTTTCCACTGAGCTTGAGTCGTGCGATCCGCTGCCGATTGACACGCGGCGCGTGGACGGCTCGCCCTCCGGGCCGCTCGCCGAAGTTCGCTCGGCTAGCTTCGCCTACCCGGAAGGTCCGCCGGTGGTCAGCTCGGTCGACCTCGAAATCCGTGAGGGCGAATTTGTTGCGCTGGTTGGCCAGAACGGTTCGGGCAAGACGACGCTGGCCAAGCTAATCGTGGGTTTGCTTCGGCCAACGGCTGGTGTCGTCGCGATTGCCGGCAAAGATATAGGGCGCGCGGACGCGGCGGGAGTGGCCCGGCAGGTAGGCTATGTCTTTCAGAACCCGGACCATCAGATATTTGCCGACAGCGTCGAAGACGAGGTGGCCTTCGGACCGCGCAATCTCGGTCTAGCTCCCGGCGAAGTGAAGCGCCGAAGCGAGACGGTTCTCGAGGCGGTGGGTCTCACGGCGCAGCGCGCCAGCGACCCGTTTCTGCTGAGCAAGGGCGAGCGCCAGCGCCTTGCCGTCGCCAGCGTCCTCGCGATGCAACCCCGGCTGCTCATCCTTGACGAACCCACCACTGGACTCGATTACCGCGAGCAGCGCCGGATGATGCACCTGGTCGTGGAGCTTAACCGCTCGGGGATCGCGATCCTGATGATTACGCATACGCCGTGGTTGGTTACCGAGTACGCGCATCGCGTGGTATTGATGCGCGCGGGCCGGAAGCTTTTCGACGGCGGCGTGCGCGCATTCGTGAGCGGCGACGCGATGCTGGCACGGTCGTCGTTTCGTGTGCCGGAAGTCACTCAGCTCGCGCGGCGCTTCGGCGCCATTTCGCTAAGCGCAGAAGAATTCGTCCGCTGGCTGAAGACGCAGGTCTGATGCCGATCTACCTGTACCTCGATCGCGAAACGTTCCTTCATCGGCTCAATCCCAGCGTGAAGGTCTTCGCCCTGTTCGTTATGTTCTGGTCGGTCTACTGGGTGGACCAGCCGCTTGCTCTCGTGCCGCTCGGAGTGCTGCTCGTTGCGGCAGCCGAGTTCACTGACTCATGGCCCAACTTCTGGCGGCTGCGATGGCTTTTCGCGCTGGTGATTCTGTTCACAACGCTGGCCTGGATGGTCTTTTATCGGCGCGGTCCCGCAGTCGCCAATCTCGGCATTATCCATCTGAGTCACGCCTCGCTGCTGTTCGGGTTTGGCCGCGGGCTCAAGCTGGCTGAGCTGCTGGCTACGTCCGTGCTTTTCCTTTCGGTCACCAAGGTCGAGGAGCTGACGGAGGGACTGACGAAGCTTGGCGTGCCCTATCGGGCTGGATTCGCCATCATGCTGGCCTTCCGGCTCGCACCGCTGTTCATCGATTCGGCGGTAACGGTTGCCCAGGCGCAGCGGCTTCGCGGCTACCAGTTTGACCGGGGCGGTCCCCTTGAGCGGATCAGACGCTACGTTCCGGTGATGATCCCGGTCTTTATGGGCGCCCTGCGCAAGGCCAACAACATGGCGGTGGCGCTGGAGACTCGCGGATTCGGCAGGAACGCGCGGCCAACGAGCCTCGCCGAGTATCCTACGCGATGGCCTGATGTCGCGGCTTGCGTGGTGCTGGCCGGTCTGGCGGCCGGCTACTTTCTTATCTACTACGCCGGCTACGGAGCGATCGCCGCGAACTAGTCCCTCGACTGGCGCGGCCGGAAGCCCGCGTGCTAATTGAGAGGGTAAGGCCGGATTCTCCAGAGGAGGGTTGGATCAATGCTTTACGCAGTGATTGCGAGTGCCAGTGAGCGCGCCAGTAGCATCCGGGACCAGGTGCGCCCCGCGCATATGGAGTACCTCGGACCCTTCAACGCCTCGGGCACGATCGTGATTGGCGGACCCTTCACCGACGGCAGCGGCCACCTCATAATCGTGGATGTGAATAACGAGGGCGAAGCGGCCGAATTTGCCCGCAACGATCCCTATTACAAGGAAGGGGTGGTTGCGCGTTTCGAGATCAAACCGTTTCGCAAGGTCTTGCCTAAGTGATTAGCGGACCGAGCGTGCTGAGCGTAGGCGTTCGTCCTTCAAAGTCGCCGGCGCTTGCGTGCGGCGGGAAGTCCGCGTTCAAACCAGTCCAAGCGCGTGCTCGCCGGCCATACGAAAGCGGCAGTGGCCAAGCGCCGTAGCGGAGGAAGAACAATGCTGTTTGCACTTATTTGTCATGACAGCCCTGAAGCGCCGTCGCTTCGGCCGAAACTTCGCGACCAGCACATGGCTCATCTGAAGCCGCTAATCGATCGCGGCGCGGTGCTTCTGGGCGGTCCGTTCACCGACGGCTCCGGAGCCCTGATCGTGCTCGACGTCGAAAACGCTCAGCAGGCGCAGGCGGTCATCGACGGCGATCCGTTCTTCAAGGGCGGGGTTTTCTCCCACGTCGAGGTCAAGCCGCTGCGCAAGGTCGTTCCCAACCCGTGACAGAGGCGGGCGAGTAGGCGGTTGCGATGGCGGGCGCGCTCAGCGGGGTCAGAGTAATCGAAATCGGGGAGATGGTATCGGCGCCGTACGCGGCCCGGCTGATGGCCGGCATGGGTGCTGAAGTCATAAAGATCGAGCGCCCTGACACGGGCGACCCGGCGCGCACAAGGGGGCCGTTTCCCGGCTCGACGCCGCACCCCGAAAAAAGCGGACTCTTCTTGTTCCTGAACGTGAACAAGCTCGGGGTGACGCTTGACCTGGAGTGCGCCGAAGGTTTCGCACTGCTGGAAAAGCTCGTGCAACAGTGCGACGTGCTCATTCATAACCTGCCGCCGCCTACGATGGATCGCCTTGGGCTCGACTTCGAACGGCTCGAGCGCGTCAATCCTGCTTTGGTGATGACGACTATTGGGCCCTACGGGCTAAGCGGCCCCAAACGCAACTGGCGCGCCGAGGACCTGGCGCTGTGGGCTGCGGGTGGTCCGTGCGCGCTCAACGGCGATTATCGTCATCCCGAATTGCCGCCGCTGAAAGCTTACGGGCAGCAGGCGGGTTACCAGGGCGGGGTGCATGCTGCCGTCGCGACGATGGGCGCGCTGATGGCGCGGATGCGCGACGGAAAGGGCCAGTATGTCGAGGTCTCGGTACAGGAAGTCCTGGCCGGAATCCTCGAGATGACGTTCGGATTCTGGACTTACGCAGGCCTGGTCGCAAACCGGCTCGGCCAGAAGCCCGTGCAACCGCTCGAAGTGATGGAATGCCGCGACGGGTGGATTTACGTGTGCTGCATCGAGGAGCATCAGTGGCAAAGCTTCGTGACATTGATGGGCGAACCGCAGTGGGCGAAGGAGTCGATTTTTTCCGACCGTTTGCAGCGCGCCGTCAACTGGGACGCGCTGCGCCCGCTGCTTCAGGAGTGGGTCGGCAAGCAGTCCGTACTTGACCTTTACCGCCAGGCGCAAGAGCGCCGTATTCCGTTTGCACCGGTTTCTTCACTAGGAGACCTCGTAAATTCGGAGCATTTGCGGGCGCGAGGATTTTTCGCGGAGATCGACCATCCGGTGGCCGGACGTTGGAACTATCCTGGCGCGCCTTTTTGCCCACAGCGCACCCCATGGCAGATACGGTCAGCGGCGCCCATCCTCGGCCAACATAACCGCGACATCTTTAGCGGACGGCTGGGCCTCTCGATCTCTGAACTCGGCCGCCTCAAGGAGGCGGGAATTGTCTGAACAAGCCGAGGCGAATGCGCGGTACCCGCTGGAGGGGATTCGGGTGCTCGACTTCTGCTGGGTGTGGGCAGGCCCGTATTGCACAATGCAGCTCGCCCATATGGGAGCGGATGTTATCCGGATCGAGAGCCGCAAGCATCCGTGCGTAACGCGCTATCTGCCGCCGTGGGCCGACATGGTTCCCGGCCCCAATCGCGCTTTCTTTTTCAACCAGTACAACCTTGGCAAACGTTCTCTAACCTTGGATTTGAAAGCACCCGCAGCGCGGGAAATCGTTTACCGCCTTGCCGCCCGGAGCGACGTGGTCACCTGCAACTTTGCCCACGGAGTAATCGAGCGTCTCGGGTTTAGTTACGATCGGCTGCGCGAGATCAAGCCCGATTTGATCATGATCTCGCTGTCCGGCTACGGCGACAGTGGGACCTACCGCGATTACGTCGCCTACGGTCCGGCGCAGGTTCCGCTGAGTGGATTTTCCATGCTGACCGGTTACCGGGAATTTCCGCCCATGCACACCGCTATCAGCTATCCGGACCCTAGCGCCGGCATCCACGGGGCCTTCGCCGTGCTTGCGGCGCTTTACCATCGCGGCCGTACCGGCGAAGGACAGTACATCGAGCTGAGCCAGTGGGACTCCTCGATGCAGCTTCTGGGCGACGCGCTTCTGGGTTACGCGATGAACGGCAGCCAGCCCGAGCGCGACGGCAATCGCGATCCGCACATGGCACCGCACGGGCTGTTCCGCTGCAAAGACCCCGCAGAGTCGGCTCTTGGAATGCCGATCGACCGCTGGGTGGCGATCGTTGGGCGCAATGACACCGACTGGGCAGGGATCGCGCGCGTTTTGGGACGCCCCGAGCTAGCGGCTGACCCGCGTTTCGCCACAGTTGCCGCGCGCAAGCGCAACGAAGACGAACTGGAGCGTCTGATTGGCGAGTGGACCGCGGGACTCGAAGCCGATGAGGTTGTCGAGAGGCTGCAGTCCGCTGGAATCGCCGCAGCGGTCTGCGCCGACAACAAGTTTCTGGCCGAAGACCCGCATCTGAACGCGCGTGGCTACTTCTGCGAGACTCCGCATCCGGAGATCGGCGTTCGCAAACACGCGGGTATCCCGTGGCTGATGAGCCGGACGCCATGTGCGATAAACCGCCCCGCGCCGCTTCTCGGCGAGCATACCGAGGAGATACTGACGCAGCTTTTGGGGATGACCGCCCAGGAGATTGCGCAGCTCAAGGAGCAAGGTGTTTTCGAGTGAGAGCGCTCCCGGCCCGCTTAGTCGTCGTATGATCCCTGACGTGAACAATGAGTCCTGCGCGGCGCCCTTTGCTGCGCGAAGGAAACGCTTTGCCGAGGCCATAGGCACCGGTGCGGTGGCGATTTTGCCCGCCGCACCCGTCGCGGTGCGATCGCGCGACGTCGAGTATGTCTACCGCCAGGACAGCGACTTCTATTACCTGACCGGTTTTGCGGAGCCCGAAGCCGTGGCCGTCATTGCGCCGGGCCATCCGGACGGCGAGTTTGTGTTGTTTGTATTGCCCAGAGATCGGGAGCGCGAGACCTGGACCGGGCGCCGCGCCGGCGTCGAGGGTGCCGTTGCCGAGGGTGGAGCCGACCGAGCCTATTCAGTTGAGGAACTGGAGCGCCGCCTGCCCGGCTACCTACAGGACGCGCAGCGCCTGTTTTACCCGCTCGGTGTCAACCCGAAAGTCGAAGCGCGCGTGCTTGAAATCCTGCGCCAGGTGTCCATCGGCCGTGAACGGACCGGCACCGGGCCGGCGGGTATTAACGACCCGCGCGAGTTTCTGCACGAGGCGCGCCTGTTCAAGTCCGCGGAGGAACTTGCTGCCATGCGCCGGGCGTGCGATATCGCCGCGCAGGCGCATCGGCGGGCTATGAGCGCGGCACGCGACCAGATGGGCGAGTGGGAAATCGAGGCCCTTTTCTCTTATACCTTTCGATCCCTGGGCGCCGCGGGCCCGAGCTACCCCTCGATCGTCGCTTCAGGCCCCAACGCGACTATCCTGCACTACGTCAACAACGATCGCCGTATCAGCCGCGGCGAACTCCTTCTGATAGATGCGGGATGCGAGTACGAATTCTACGCTTCGGACGTGACGCGGACCTTCCCCGTTGCCGCGCGCTTCAGCCAGCTCCAGCGAAACCTCTACGACGCCGTCCTTGCCGCGCAGCTCAAGGGAATCGAGACGGTCCGTCCCGGCGCGCGTGTAGACGACGTGCACGAGGCAACCCTGCGCGTTCTGGTTGAAGGGATGCACGAGCTGGGCCTCGTGGCCGGCACGGTAGATGAGATTCTTGAGAAACAGCTTTATCGGCCCTACTACATGCACCGTACCGGCCACTGGCTCGGGATGGATGTGCACGATGTCGGCGTCTACCGGATCGAAGGCCAATCGCGCCGGCTCGAGCCCGGGATGGTTATCACCGTTGAGCCGGGGATCTACATCAGCGCCGACGCTGCCGAAGCGCCTTCAGCGATGCGCGGGATCGGCATCCGCATCGAAGATGACGTCCTGGTCACCGAGCAAGGACACGAGGTGCTGACAGCGGCCACACCGAAGCTTCCCGAGGAAATCGAGACGCTGACCGCTTCTGCTTGAGGTGGCACCTGCGCGGCGAGTTTTCGAGTCGGCACTGGCTCAATCGCGGCCGGCGTTGCGCGTCACATAGTCCGTGATAGTTTTGCGCTCGGCGGGCGTGAGCGGCCTGCGCCCGGCGGCGGCCATGGTGCCTTCCATCACGTGCATCTGCACCTGCCACATCGCCGCGGTCATGGTACGCGGATCGTAGGGCGCGTGACATTGCCCGCAACGCGCGGCGTAAAGCCGCTCGGGGTAGGTTCCTTTTTCTGGAAGTGCTGAGCGATGGCAGGCTGCGAGTCCAAGGACGGCCGTTACCAGGGCGGCCATCAACAGCGACGCAGCGCCGGCCGCGTGTGCGGCTCCGTCGCGGCGAAGCGGCACGATCACGGCTCTTCGGGAGGCACCGCTACCAGGTTGATGCGCGCGTACTGGAGGAGCTGACTGACCGTACCGAGCTTGTATTCCCGGCCGTAAAAGATCGTGCGAATGCCGGTATTGATCAGCACCTTGAGGCAGTGGATGCAGGGGGTGTGGGTCACGTATATGTCGGCGTCGCGAATAGCCGCGCCGTTTCGCGCCGCCTGGGTGATAGCGTTGATTTCGGCGTGAATCGTCCGGTAACAGTTCTCCTCGATTTCGCCGTCGGGTGTGCGCGATTCATAGATGAGGCAGCCCACTTCGGTGCAGTGCGGCAGGCCGGCAGGTGACCCGTTGTATCCGGTCGCGAGAATCATCCGGTCGCGTACGATTACCGCCCCGACCTTGGCGCGCAGACACGTCGAACGCTCCGCGACCTGCTGCGTAATCGTCATGAAATACTGGTCCCAACTCGGCCGTTTCGCGCCCCGAAGACCCCGTCCTTGCCGACGGGACAAACCAGGCCGGCCCGGGTCGAACGC
>JAJYVB010000322.1 GCA_021792265.1 Deltaproteobacteria bacterium
CACCGCTCAGCGAAGTCATCAAGTTGGGTACCGCACCGGTTGCAAAGTTGACTAACTGCAGCCGCAGCAGGTCCGTTAGATAGGCGTCGTTGAGCGCGTGGAGGCGGCTCGCCTCACGCTGCTCGGCTCCGACCGACTGAACAAACTTCACGGCGGGGATGGTCTCGAAGAAAAACGCGCCGAGCTCGCTGGCGCGTTCGCGCAGCCGGCGGGTATGCAGCTCGACCCGCGGCCTCATCGCACGCAAGAACAGAACCTCGGCCGGAAGCAGCACAAGCGCCAGCGCTGAAAGACGCCAGTTGAGTGACACCAAAAGCGCGAGCGTCGCTGCGAGGGCGACTACGCCGTTGATTCCTGCCAGCAAAGAATCCACGCAGAAGCGCTGGATTTCGGCTACGTCGCCGTCGAGCCGCGCCATCAGGTCGCCGCCGCTGATGCGCGCGTAGAAGGTCGGCGCAAGCGTCATCAGATGGCGGTAAACCGCCTCGCGCACGGCGAACAGGATGCGGCCCGAGACGCCGATGTAAAGCATGCGGTTGAGCCCGCCCAGCGCGGTTGCAGCCAGCGCAACCGCGAGCATCGCCGCGCACAGGACAAGCACCGCATCCATCCGCCGCGCAAGCAGGCCGCGGTCGATAAGGAGCTTGGTCAAATACGGCTGGCCGAGCGCGAGACAGGTACTGAGGAGAGAGAGCGAGAGAACTGCGGCCAGCCGCCCGCGATACGGCCGTACGAAGCCGCCCAGCCATCTGAGAGCCGGCCGCTCCATGGGAAGGAGTGGCCTTTCCTCGCGGTCGTCAGCCATTGACGAATAGGCACTCCGGGCGGCATCCGCCCCGCGCCTACATTACATGTGCCGCCGGCTCCGGGCGACAGCCTTTTCGAGTCCCGCCCGGGGCATCGCGCCGGACCGGTTCCAAGCCCTCGGGCGGCGCCCTGCCGTGGCCCGATGCGTTACGGCCGGCTGAACACCCTCATCAAGCCCACCCCCATGTCGCCGTCGCCCGGCAGCGAGATGGTGGCAAGACGTTTCAGAGTCTTCGTAGAGTACACGCCGATGGAACTGACGGCACCGCCAACGTATACTTCGCTGCCGTCCGCCGAGATGTCGATGACGTAGTGCGTATGGTCAAGATCGACCCGCTTTTCGAGTTTGGGCGCGCTGCCAAGGCGAATCCGGCTGAGCGTGATATACGTGCCAAACGCCTCATTATGATCCTTCGGGCTGATGACCGAGGAAAAGATGATGGCCGAGGTGTTCTCGAAGTCCGTCATGCGGAATTCGCCGGTTTTGAGGTCGAGCGTAAGCAAGCCGGTCTTCTGTGACTCGGGGTTATTCGCTGGCAGGTCCGTCCGCGAATAAAAATAGGGTGTGGAGAAAATCCCGTTCTGCTCATACATCGGCCAGAAGTTGAGCAGGTCGGGCGGACCCGCGTGCGGACGATTCCAATTGAGGACCTTGTAAGTCTTGAGTATCTTGCCGCTATTCGCGTCGAATGCGTATAGGTCCCATCCCAGGCCGTAAATGATCTTGCCGTCGGAGGAAGGAACAAGCTCGGCGATCCGCCGCGGCGTCGCGAATATGCGCACCGGCTTGGCGTGCAAGCCCGCGTCGGTACGGTAGACGGCCATCCGGGTTGGCATCACCTGATACTGGTCGGAGAGGAGCCGGGTGAGCGATTGCTCGACGAACAGCTCCTTACCGTCGGGACTCATCGTCATCCCGCCCACCGACTGGATCTGCATTCCGTCCACGGGGAAATGGGCGCGAAAAACCTCTTTTCCGCTGTCGAGATCGATGCCCGAGATGCTTTTGTTGTCGTTACAGAGCACGTAAACGATCTTGCCGTCCGGCGATACGTTCATCGAAAACGGAGGTCCTCCGGCTGGAATCTTGTAGTGCCGGACCACCTTTCTTTGTGCCAGGTCAATCAGGGACAGATTGTCGGGCTTGTTCCCGGCGACCATGTACTCCTTGGCCGCGGCGGTTCTCGAGCCGAGCAACGGCAGAACTACAGCGAACAGCCCAACGGCTAGCATTCCGAGGCGCACGTTTCTCATCATATTTTCCGCTCCGCGTGACGGTTGCGGCCAAGTCATGAATGACGGTTCACTTTTTCGGAAAAACGGTCTGGAGGTTGCGCCAGTCGCGCGAGGCCGACGGATTGCCTGCCGTCCAGTTCTCGTAGGTGTTCATCGTGTCGGGCACCTGCGCCGGCCACCAGCACGGATCCGCGCATCCGTACAGGTCCGCCTCCATCGGCTGGCATAATCCCGACACTCCGCCGGTGCTATCGACTTCCCATCCCGGGTCGAACACCGTCGAGCACCCGGCCACGACCCGCGAGTCCATAACCCGCACTTCTTCGCGCTGGCCCTTTTGCGCCGCGCTTTCCAATTTCCGTGCGCTCTTGTTTATGGATTTGAGACGCTTCATGGCAGCACCTCTCGTATTTCCGCATACCGTTCGGAATGCCCAACGTGACGCTCGAGGAAACCTGGATTGCGCGCCGCAACGCTGGCGTAAACGCCGATGGCGAAATCGACCCAATCGCGCATCAGGTCGCAGTAGTGATAGGCGGGATGGAGCGGATCGCCGTAGCGCCGGTACCGCTCGTGGTAGCATCCGCCGCTGCACAGCGTCCGGATATGGCAGGTTTCGCAATCGCGGCCCGCGAGTTCGCGCGCCCCATCCAACAGCGCGCCCAGCCGCGGCTTGTCGATCCCGCGTTCGACGTCGCCAAAGGTCGGCATCTCCGAGCCCGTAAAGCGATGGCACAGATTGAGCCGGCCTTGCCAGTCCACGGCCAAAAGCGCGACCCCGGCACCGCACGGCAGCGCCTTTTGCGCGCCCTCATGGAGGTCTGCGATCAGCCGATGCAGGTTGGTGAAGCCCAAATATTCGCCGGCGATAGCTGCCCGTTCATAACGCGCGCCGAGCCGCTTCATCCCGCCAAACATCGCCGCCAGTTCGGTGCCACCTAGTTCGTAGCCGTCTCCACCGCCAGCGGTCACCGGCGCAAGCCCTACCTCGGCAAAACCCAGGTCGTAGCGAAGATGATCGAAAATCGCCTCGGCGTCGAAGGCGCCCGCGGCAAGCGTCACGCGAGCGCCGACCGGCCGCGATCGGTAACGCCCGAGCAGCATCCGCACGTTTTTCGCAACCAAGTCATACGTGCCCTTGCCGCCCACGGTTCTGCGGTTGCGGTCGTGTACCGATTTCGGCCCGTCGATGCTGACGGTCAGCCCGAAGCGGTGGGAATCGAAGTACTCAACCAGCGCTTCGTTCAGAAGAACCGCGTTGGTGGTAAGCGAAAAATCGATCCGCTTGCCACATTCGGCCCCCCGCCGCTCGGCGTAGTCAACCACTT
>JAJYVB010000323.1 GCA_021792265.1 Deltaproteobacteria bacterium
CGCCCGTCTCGCGGTCGATTACGATGTGTCCGGAATGTGCCAGCGCCACACCGAACAACGGCAGCCTGAGCAGTTCCTTTTTTGCCACGAAACGTATCTGCCCCGGCATATACGCGGCGAGCGCCAAAATGTCGAGCAGGCTCTGATGGTTGGCTGCAAGGACGTAGCCAGGCAACCCGGCGAGGTTCTCGAGGCCCTCTATTTGGAGGCGCACGCCGCAGGTAAAAAGGATAATCCTGCCCCACAGCCGGGCGATTCGGGCGACGACACGTCCCTGCGCGACAGGTGCGAAAAGCGCCGCCGGAATCACCAGCACAAACGTGTAAAGCACCGACAGCAGGGTTGCGGCGACACCCCAGAGGACCTTAACCGGCCCGTTTGTGACGCCGCGCGCGGCCGCGGATGTTTCCGTGCGACTCGTCATTGCAATCGCAAATGTAGGCGAGAGCTCGATTGAAGGCTAACGCAGCTTAACGGCGTGCCCGTTCTGAGAGCCCATCGGTCGTGGTTTCGGCCTCTCAGCGACGGGATTTGCGCGCGAATTACGGCTGGCTGCCGGAGACGGCAGGGCGCGTTGCCGGGCGCTCGGCTCCGCTCGCTGCGGCGAGGTCGCCCGTTCTGGACGCACGGCGCGGCACCGCAAAGGCGACCGCTACGAACAGCAACAGGATTCCCTGCGCAAGCAAGGTCTCGACCGTCGGGTAAAGGCCCAGAACGCTGACCGTCGGGACGCGGCTTACGAACGTGGCGCCGATCACCCCCGACTCCTGGAAGCTCGCGATTCCCTGGCCGGCGAAAATCACGGCAAGTCCGTAGAGCAGCACCGTCGTTACGGCAAAGAACGACCCCACCGGAATGCGGTAGGCGGCGCGAGTCAGGACGATGAAAGTAACAGCCAACGCCAGCGCACCGGCACCGACACCCGCAGCCACGGCGTGGCGTTCGACCGTCTCTGTCGCTCCTGCTGTCAGAGCCTGGAAAAAGACGATCGTCTCAGCCCCTTCGCGCATCACCGCAAGAAACGCCGTCAGCCCCAAGGCTAGAGAAGGCGCTCCGCTGCATCGGGCGCTGTGCAGGCGGTCGCAGATAAAGTTCATCCAGCGCTCGTTCTGCGCCTTCGCCGTGAGCCACGAGCTGACATAGAACAGCGTCGCGGCAGCCATAAGCTGGAAGACGCCCTCGAGAGTGTCGCTGGTGTTGTCACCGAGCAGGTGATTGACGGACCATGCCAGTGCGGCGCTCACGGCGACGGCGATGAGCGCGCCGGCGTAGATGTCGCGCGCACGCTGGCGCTCGCCAGCCTCTTGAGTTCCGGCAACGAGAGCGACGATGACCAGCAGCGCCTCGAATCCTTCGCGGAACAGGATGCCGAAGGAATAGAGAAAGTAGGGGAGAACTGTCTCGGTGTGCGCCATAGCGATATTGAGAATGATTCTCAACAACACAATAGACTTGCCACAATACAATGTCAACCGCTGATTTACCTGCCGGGTCGGTGAACCGGGGCGCGGTCGAGTAGGTTCGCCGCCGAGTCAAGCTGCCGATTCGCCGCGACCATCGACGGCTGCGACTTGGCGTCATTGCAGGCAAAGCCCGGATTTGCTTCGGTTAGCGCTGATAGTGCGTGAGGCGCGCGCAGCAGCAACGCGTCAAGATTCCTGCTGGAGTCTGAAACGCCGCCATGATTGAGTAACCAAGCGGCGCGGGCGTGCTACCTGTCAGGGCGTTGAGAAACCGGAGATTGCGACGCAGCAGAGAGATTGGTGTTCAACACCCTGCGAGAAAAATGGCTTCCTTCTGTTAGCTCCCTCCTTCGGGGGAGATTACAGTGAGGGCTTGGGAGGGAGCCGCGAATTCACGGGCGGGGCTAGTCTGCCTCACGCCCGATCTGGGAGACCGGCGGTAGCTAAATGGCAATCGAAATACAACGTCTTGGGGTGGCTGGCGGCGGCCAGATGGGCTCGGGAATAGCGCAGATCGCGGCTCAGGCCGGCCTGGAGGTTTCTCTTTACGACGTCACGGAGGCGCTGGCGCGCGCGGGTATGGAGGCCGCGCGGCAAAGGCTGGCACGGCTGGCCGAGCGGGGCAATTTGAGCGCGGCGGCAGCTCAAGAGGCGGGCTCGCGTATCCATCCGGCCGCGCAGCTCGAAGCCTTCGCACGCGCGGATTTCGTGATCGAGGCGATTGTGGAGAACGAGCCGGCAAAAGCGGAGCTTTTTCGCCGGCTGAACGAGATTTGCTCTCCCAAGGCGATTTTTGCGTCCAACACTTCGTCGATCTCGATCACCCGGCTTGGTGCGGCGTCGGGACGGCCTGCGCTTTTCATCGGCATGCACTTCATGAACCCGCCCCCGGTGATGAAATTGGTCGAGGTCATCCGCGGGCTGGAAACCTCGGACGAAACTTACGCCGCGACGCGCTCCCTCGCCGAACGGCTCGGCAAGACCACCATCACGGTCGAGGACGCGCCGGGTTTCGTCGTCAACCGGATTTTGCTGCCCATGATCAACGAGGCGATCTTCGCGCTTCAGGAAGGCGTCGGCAGCGCCCCGGATATCGACACCGGGATGCGGCTCGGAACCAATCAGCCCATGGGGCCGCTGGAGCTTGCCGATCTCATCGGCCTCGATACTTGCCTTGCGATCCTGGAAGTTCTGCATCGCGGGCTTGGTGAGGACAAGTATCGGCCATGTGCGCTGCTCAGGAAGTATGTCGATGCGGGCTTTTTCGGCCGCAAGAGCGGGCGCGGCTTCTATCTCTACGGTCGCGACGGAAAGAAAACGGGGGTGACGGTAGCAGGCACTTCGACGTAGGATCGACACGGGTGTCGGCGGTGCTCGAGTTCCGCAGACCATCGGAGGCAGGGTCATGTCGGTCAAGGCTTTTATTCTCATTGATACGTCGCCGGGCAAGGCCAAGGACGTTGCGCAGCGGCTTCGGCAAGTGCCTGGTGTCTCGGCAGCCCACGCGGTGACGGGTCCCCACGACATCATCGCGGTCGTCGAGGCGCCCGACGTTTCAGCGCTTGGCGAGATGGTTGTGCAGGGGGTTCAAAGCGTGGCCGGGGTGAATCGAAGTCTGACCTCTATCGTTGCCGACTGAGAGGGCGGCGCGCGCTCGTCTCTTGAAGCGGCCAGAATCGCGGCTGCTGAGTTCCAAAATCGGCTCCGATGCGGTTAAATCTCTAGCGGGGTGTTGAGAAACCGGAGATTTCGACGTGGCAGAGACATTGGTGCTCAACACCCTGCGAAAAAACCGGCTTCCTTCCTTTAGTTCTCTCCCTCGGGAGAGATTACAGTGAGGGGAGCAGGTTGGTGAAAACGCTTTTTCACCAACCTGCT
>JAJYVB010000324.1 GCA_021792265.1 Deltaproteobacteria bacterium
CTCGATCAATTACCAGGCGCCCGGGCGTACGGCGCTGAACGACAACTAAACTCCATTGAAAGCTGCACCAGTGCGTCTTCCGCACAGGAGCTCGGCATTCAGCTCGCGGATCTCGCCGCGGGGGTCTTCGGCCGCATGGCGCGAGATTTATTTCAGAACGAGCCGCGATCGGACGATCTGTATCGAATCGCCAAACCGTGGCGCGAAGCGCTGCTCGACATGGAGCGGCACTACGTGATGGTATCGGACGCAAAACTGGTGGACTTGGCGCCCGCAATCTTCGGCCCCGAGTATGTTCGGGTGGGGTAGCTAGTTGTGGTGCACGCTCACGAAACCGTCACTAGCCGCAGCACTCGGTCGGGTGCCGCTCTCCGGTTCCGACATCTCCCGACCCATATGCAAAAACGAACACAAAGTGTCTATTTTTGCATATGATATTTGACGATGATGTCGTGCAGGCTTTCGAGCGTATTTGGACGAAGCTGATCGTCCACCGCGAGGGCGACGCCTGGACGTTGATGGACGAGGCGGTCGCGAGCTTGCGCCAGCGGGCCTATCCCGATCTCTTGCGCGACCGTCCGCAAGCATCTGGTTCATGCGCTGGTTTGCCGCGCAGTAGCTCCAACTTCGTCCGAAACGCGTTGCGGATGGCCAGAGCCGTGGCGGAACGCTTACCGCGGATGGGGGGAATCTTAATCCCGCGATAGACGACCGTCCGCTCGAACTCCGACGAGGAACGTTTCAGCCGGGTCTTCTTCCGCGCTTTCGCCATGATGCGCACATGAGATTAGGGCATTGGCAGCATGGTACGCCAGTAGCGCGACGAAGCCGCTGTGGGCTTCCTGGGTGACTTCCAGCACGAACTCTTGCTCTTGCGACCGCGTTATAAATCAGAATGGTGGTTCCCGCACTGCGCGGGTCGGGCGAGCCGCGGGCGCCTCGCCCAACGCGCCCGAGAAGGACGGTGATGATCGCTTTCCGCAATCCGCTGTTCGACGGCCAGCTCCGGCGCACGCTCGGACACGCCACCTACGGGGGCGCGGAGATCGGCGAGTGTCTTGCCGTAGCAGCCCGCGTAACCAACGGCGATCGCCGGAGCTGGCATCGCGAGTGGGTGGCGCTCGCCGACCGCACGTTCGCTGCGGCCGAGTCGAGCGCCGGATGCGGCCAACGCGAGAGCGCACGAAGTGCCTTTCTGCGTGCCTCGAACTACTACCGCACCGCCTATGTCTTTCACCTCGAAGCCCCGCTGCCGCGAGCGGCGCTGGAGGCATACCTGCGCCATCGCGAGGCGTTCCGCTGCGCGGCAGCGGCAATGCCCCGGCCGCTGGACTCGCTCTCTATCCCCTTCGAGGACTTCGTCCTGCCGGGCTACTTCTGTGCCCTCGATGCGGCCCGAAGGCCCCTCGTCATCGCCGTCGGCGGCTACGATAGTACGGCCGAGGAGTCCTTCTTCTGGAACGGCGCAGCGGCGCTCGTCCACGGCTATCACTGCCTGCTTTTCGACGGCCCCGGGCAGGGAGCGCCGCTCATCGAGCGCGGCATCCCGTTCCGCCCGGACTGGGAGAAGGCGATCTCGGCGGTTGTCGATGCGGCGGTGAAGCGCGAAGACGTCGATGCGAGCCGCATCGTTCTCGTCGGGGAGAGCTGGGGAGGCTACCTAGCACCGCGCGCTGCCGCTCGCGACGGCCGCGTGGCGGCGTGCGTGCTCGATCCGGCGCAGATCGGGCTCTACCGGGCGATGCTGGCACGCCTGCCCTTTCCCGATCGTCTCAAGAGACGGCTACCCTATGGGCCGCGCTGGCTGGTGGCGCTCTTACGCGCGCTGCTCGCACACATGGCGAAGCGGCCGACGGCCGGCTGGGCGCTACGCCGCGGCATGCTGACTCACGGAGTGCCTACGCCCTGGGACTACTTCGTCGAGGCCGCCCGGTACGATCAGGAGGATCTGATCGGGGAGATCCGCTGTCCGACGCTGGTCTGTGACGCCGAAAATGATGACATCTCGGCTTTCAGTAAGGCGTTCTTCGAGCGCCTGCGATGTGAGAAAGGCTATCTGCGCTTCACCGCCGAAGAGGGTGCCGGCGAGCATTGCGCGAGTGGAAACCGCGCGCTCTTTCACGAGCGGGTGTTCGACTGGCTCGCCGCGCGAGTCGCCGCAGGACCGCCATGCGAAATCTCCTCGCCTGCGTCGCCTTCCACGAGCTTCATAGGGCGTAGTCAGTCCGTCTGAGAAATAAGCCAGCGCCAAGGCGCTGACGACAAGCGCGTTAGATTGAGGGTGCTGGTCCAATTCCTTGCATCCTCGTAGAACTCCAGCTCGGCCGCGGGTATGCCCGCTACTGCATATGAGTTTTCCATTTCTGATCTCCCTGGCTGTTTTCTCGGGAGAATCCTTCGGGCCGATCAGAGTAGACGACAGGAAACCAGGGGCGCTGCCCCTCCCGCCGCTCAAGGGCCGCGTCGCTAAAGAAACGGGCTTCCCCAATCTTCCGCGCGCAAAGCCGCTTGTGCAGACCGGGTGATTCCCCTCCCGTTTCTTTTCCCTTGCCCGGATCCGCCCCGGTCTCGCCGACGGGCAGGGGTCATGCGCGGCCCGAGAGCGCATCACCCCAAGCCCTATATCGGAGAGCAAACCATGTTGACGCAGCAAGTAGTCCAAGGTGACTGCAAGACCGTACTGCAATCGTTGCCTGACGGGAGTGTGGATTTCGTTCTAACCGATCCACCCTATCTCGGCCGTTTCAAGGACCGCAACGGGCGCACGCTGGCGAATGACGATAATCCCGCGGCCGTTGTCGGTGCATACACCGAACTCTATCGGGTTCTTCGGCGCGATAGCTTCTGCATCAGTTTCTACGGTTATCCGAAGCTCGATGCCTTCGTACATGCGTGGACGGAAGCCGGATTCGATACAGTCGGCCACATCGTTTGGCCGAAGCCGTACATTTCCAGCACGCGATTCGTGGGCGTGGCGCACGAGTCCTGTGCTCCGCAAAAATGCCATCAGGCCGCAGCGAGGCAGTATTCGTGATGAAGTCCGCCGAAAACAGGATTGGCGCGGACGGAATAGCCCTCACCACGGCGGTGCCGAGTGGCTGGCTTTGGGAAGGTGATGGCCGGCGGATCCGGAATTCCCGGTCCCAGGGACATATGCGGTCGTCCGCGGTTGTAGTGCTGGGTCCAAGATTTGAGCAGGGAGCGTAGGTGGGACTCGGAGATCGGAATCACCCAGTCCAGGCACTCCCGGCGTAATGTGCCGATGAGGCGCTCGCAGAGGGCGTTCATTTTTGGGCTGTGCGGGGCGGAGCGCAGTGTGAGTTTCCGGTGAAG
>JAJYVB010000325.1 GCA_021792265.1 Deltaproteobacteria bacterium
TAGCGCCGGCGCAGGCAGGCGGTTCCGCTGCGCTGCCGGCAGACAAATCGCTTCGCGTAGGCCCTTCGCTTCGCTCAGGGTGACAGCAAGGGGGTGCAGGGTGACAGAAGAAGGGCAGCCATCGCATCGCGTAGATGCCTTCCCTTCGCACGGCTCAGGGTCAGCATCACGACCTAAACCCGCATGGCGGAGGTAGCCGCAGCCCTTATCAGACTGCTTCTGGGCCCGGGCTCCCATTTTCCACGTGCACCACCAACTTGCTAAGCTGCTTCCAACTACGTGATGGTGAGCGAGATTGGCGGCAATGGCGCTGAACGAGGCAGATACGCGGGCGAAGCTGGTTGACCCGGCCATCCACGCACGTGGCTGGACCGAAGAGCTGATCAAACGCGAGGTCACCGCCGGCGCCATCGACGTGATCGACGGCCGTCCCCGCCGCCGCAGGAGCGGGCGCGCCGATTACCTCCTTCGCGTCAGAGCCACGACCCCCGCACAGCCAGTCGCAGTCGCACTCATAGAGGCCAAGGCCGAGAATTTGCCGCCGACGCACGGGCTTGAACAGGTCAAGCTCTACGCCCGCTGCCGCCTACTTAATGTGCCGTTCGTCTTCTCGACCAACGGCCATTTGTTCGTCGAGTTCGACCGGTCCACGGCTCAGACAGGCTCACCCAAGCCACTTTCCGAATTTCCGAGCCCGACCGAGCTTCGCGCCCGTTATGAACAGGCGATGGGTTTCAGTCTTGATGACCCGGCCGCCCGGCCACTGCTCGTTCCCTATCCCGGTGGCGAGACTTCCCGCCGCTACTACCAGGATGCCGCGATCCGCGCCGTGCTCGAGAAAATCGCACGAGGGGAGAAGCGCGCGCTGCTTGCGCTTGCGACCGGCTCCGGCAAAACGTTCATCGCCGTTCACCTGCTCAAGAAGATCGCCGACGCGGGCCAGCTTCGCCGCGCGCTCTTTGTATGCGACCGCGATGAATTAAGGAGCCAAGCGCTCACCGCGTTTCAAAACGTTTTCGGCACCGATTCCGCTCCCGTTTCTTCACGCGATCCGGCCAAGAACGCACGTATCGTCGTCGCCACCTACCAGACGCTCGACGTTGCCACCGAAGATATGGACGCGAACTTCCTCAAAGAAAACTATCCGGAAAACTACTTCAGCCACATCATCATCGACGAATGCCATCGCTCCGCCTGGGGCAAATGGTCCGAAGTACTGCGCCGCAATCCCGACGCGGTTCAAATTGGCCTTACCGCGACACCGCGCAAGCTCACCTTCGCCGAGAATACCGATGAAGCCAAGACCGACGCCCAAATCTCGGCCGACAACATTCGCCATTTCGGCGACCCGGTCTATGAGTACGAACTTGCCCAGGGAATCGAGGACGGCTACCTTGCGGCGTGTGAAATCCTAAAGGGCCGGGTCAACGTCGACGAGACCGGCATCACGATCGACCAAGTCTTGGCGCGAAAGCCCATAAACGCCAACACCGGCCAGCCGGTTACTCGCGACGAGCTTCGGCATCTCTACGAAAAGACTTCCTACGAGGACCGCATCCTTCTGCCGGACCGCGTGATTGCGATGTGCGCGGATCTGTACAGCTATCTGCTTGAAACCGGCGGGCCGGAGCAAAAGACAATCATCTTCTGCGTGCGCGACCGCCACGCGGATGACGTGGCGGCTGAGATGAACCGGCTTTACGCCAGATGGTGCACCGAGCAGGGAAGCAAGCCGGTCGAGCCTTACGCCTTCAAATGCACCGCGAGCGTTGACGGCGCAAACCGGTTTCTGCCCGATCTTCGCGGTGACTCGCGCTCGCATTTCGTCGCCGCCACCGTGGACCTGCTCACCACGGGAGTGGATGTTCCGGCCGTCAGGAACATCGTCTTTTTCAAATACGTCCGCTCACCCATCGCGATGCATCAGATGCTCGGACGCGGCACGCGAATTCACATTGAGACCGACAAGCTGCTTTTCCGCGTTTACGACTACACCAACGCCACACGTCTCTTTAACGAGGAATTCCTGACCCGGTTTTCGCGCCGGAAGCCATCAAGGCCGGAGCAGCCGGCCGAGCGAGAGGCCGAAACCATCATCCAGGTCGAGGGCTTCGACGTGCATGTTAGCGAGGCGGGCAGGTTCATCGTAACGCAGGTCGATGGCAAGGCGACGCCGGTCACCGTCGAGGATTACAAGGAGCGCCTTGCCGCCCGGCTTGTCGAAGAGGCTCCTACTATTGAAGCTTTCCGGTCACGATGGATTGCGCCTGAAGAGCGGCGCATGCTTCTGAGCCGCTTGCCAGAGGATGGCCGCTCGGCTTCGATTATCCGGAAGCTTGAGGAGATGGAGGCTTACGACCTTTACGACGTCCTCGCTGAACTCGGCTACGGGCTGGACCCGCACACGCGAGCCGAACGCGCCGGGGCGTTCGCCTACAAGCATCAGGCGTGGCTTGCCAGCCTTCCCGCCGAGACGGCTTCGGCGCTTCGCGCGATTGCCGGCCAGTTCGCGCATGAAGGCACGGAGGCGCTGGAGAGTCCGCATATTTTCGACATTCCTGAAGTGGCGCGCACCGGTGGCCTTGACGCGCTAAGAAGTCTAGGTAAACCGGCCGAGATTCTGCACGAAGCCAAGGAAAGGATTTTCGCGGCGTGAACGAATTGGCTGAAACCTATGTCAGCATGGCCGAAAGCCGGTCGGAGCTTCCGCCCGGTTGGCGATGGGTGCGCTTGGCCGAGGTGTGCCGACTCAATCCGCGTCGGCCATCCGACCTATCCCGTGGCCCAACAACCTCGATAACGTTCGTCCCTATGTCAGCGGTTGACGAACGCCGAGGCGTGATTGAAAGACCCGAGGTTCGCATGTTTGAGGACGTGCAGAGAGGGTTCACTTATTTCGAGGAGGGCGACGTTTTATTCGCCAAGATCACGCCCTGCATGCAAAACGGAAAACACGCGATCGCGCGCACTCTGATCGATGGCGTCGGCTTCGCGTCTACCGAGTTCCACGTCATTCGACCCACTCGGGAGATTCTCGCGGAATGGGTACATTACTTCTTGCGCCAGCCTTCAACGCTGGCCGAGGCGGAACACCACTTCACCGGGACAGCAGGACAACAACGGGTTCCGCCAGATTTTTTGGAAAGGCTCGAAATTCCCCTGCCACCGCTGGAGGAGCAGAAGCGGATCGTCGCGATCCTCAACGAGCAGATGTGCGCGGTCGAGCGGGCGCGCCTCGCCGCCGAGGCCGGGTTAGAAGCTGCCAAGGTCTTACCTAGTGTCCCGTCTCGTAAATAAGTGCAGCGTTGCGAATGCTGCGT
>JAJYVB010000326.1 GCA_021792265.1 Deltaproteobacteria bacterium
TCGAATGTCGCGCCATCTGGCCGACGAAACGCGCCATGCCTGGTTATGGACGCAGCGGATCGCCGACCTGGGAGCGGTGCCCGTACCGGTGGCTGACGGCTATCAGCGCCGGCTAGGGCTGCGTACAGGCATCCCAAAGGACGTCGTTGAACTGCTCGCTCTCACGGTAGTTGTCGAGGAACGAGCGCAGGAGCGCTACCGTAACCACCTGAAATTGCCGAACCTCGACTTGGCGACCCGCGAAATTCTCACCGCGGTGACCGCGGACGAAGCTTGGCATCTCTCGTGGGTGGAAAAGGAGATGCGGTCCATCGCCCGCACCGAAGGCAACGAAGGACGCGCCGAGAAGGCACTCGACCGCTTTCGCGCTATCGAGCGCGAGGTCTACGCGACGCTGACCGCCGACGAGTTGGAACTGATGCGGATATAGTCCCGACGCTCCCGCCGCGCACCTCGCCGTTCCAGTCCCAACAGAGTACGATGACGCCCGCACAGACCGATTGCGCAAGCCGCCGGGCTTTTGGCGCTGCGATAGGGCCGCTACTCGATCATCCTGCGCAGATTATCAGCAAGACCCTCGAACTCCCTGTGCAGTTCGCCAACGTCCCCCATGTTTTTTGCTAAAGCCGAGAACCGTTCGTGAAGCTGATGCGCGGGAGCCAGCGCGTTGGAAAGCCACAGCAGATGGCTGTGGAAGGTACGCGCGGTATGCGACAGTTGTCCGCACAGATCCCGCATCGGCTCGAACGCCTGTGCGAGATCAGCCAGTTGTCTTTGGAACTCGCGCACGGGCGCGAATGAGTCCGCCAGCTTGGCAGCCTGGTCCTTGAACGCGCGTATCGACTCGAGCGCTTTTTCTGCCTCCTGCGAGAGTTTGCCAAAGTGCTCCGTTGCCTGGCAGAGCTCGGTCATATACCGCTCGATAGCCATGGCAGGCTCAAAACTAATCGGACCCTCGTTGTTGTGCACAGCACGCATCCTTTTCTGCTTCTGCTTGCTTTTTCCTGGCAGCGAATTCCCGCGGAGCAACAGCCTCATCAGTTGGTCGGACTTCTTCACGGGAGACTATCAGTGGTAAAACAAAACCGGTCCCTTTCCCAGACGATTCTGCCGACGCGCCCCACAAGCGCAGCCCGCCACCAATTCCGCCCGGAGTCGCCCTGCTGTCAGGAAGCATCGTGGTCTTCACCGGGCGAGGCCGGACCGCGGCCGCCGGACCCTCCGTCGCCACCTAGGCGAAAGGAGTCGGAGAGGCGGAGAAATTCCGCCTGCAGCTCGCACACGGTTGACAGCAGCTCAACGAGCCTCACCGCCTCCACACGCAGCTTTTCGGCTGGCTCCAGCTCGTTGGCAAGCTGCGTTAGATTTGTGTGGAAAGCCTCGCCAAATTCAAGCATCTGCTCTTTCAGCGGCTTTACTGTCCCGAAGGTTTCCGCAAGCGCACCAATCTGCGTCTGAAAAGACTTCATGGCCTCGAACGCGTCCGAAAGCCGGCTGATCAGGGCACGGAAGTTTTCCATCGGCTCGACTGTGCCGAGCGCCGCGTACATGGCGCGGCCTGTCGAATCGAACGCCCGCGCCAGTTCGCCCATCCGTTGCTGATGCACGTGCATCGGTTCGAAGATTTTCGACACCGACTGCGCGAGCTGTCCCACCGAAGCCGCCTCGTCCGCGCCCGCTGCGGTTTCCCGCTTGACTGTCTCTGCCGCAGCAGCCGGACTTACGTGCTGACTTTCCAATTCCAGCAGCACCAATCCGACTTTGGACGCGCCTTTCTCTGCCGTACCTGAGGCCCCTGCGCCCTCCTCGGCAGGCTCGGGGACAGGAATCTCCCGCGTATCGCGCGGTTTGGCCGCCCGCATGAGCAGGCGCTTCTTGAACTGTTTTAGAGACAGCGCCATTAACTCTTCGAGCGAGAGAGCTGTTTTCTCGCTACTGAACATCCGTAAAATGCGCGTCAAAGGAAACGAGGATGTCTAGGTGCAAGATGGCACGGGCAAGCTGACGACGCGAGGTTCTACCTCACCAAATTGCAACAATTTTCCGTTACTTTTTCTCGTAAGACGCTAGTGCAGTACCCCGCCCGAATCAAGCAACGCGTCAACCCCGCTCGGGACCCAATCAGCAGCGCCTAAAGCCGGGCTGGATTAAACGGTCTGCGTCACCCCGGGCGGCTTTCCCAAATGCAGATCAGGTCAGCAGATGCTCACGGCATCGCGGCCCATCGTTCGATCACGGCCGCATTCGCTGTTACGCCGAAGTTTGCCATGAGACCCGCCATATCGGCTGGAAGCGGCGCTAGAAAACGTATCCGGGCACGGCTTTCCGGATGGTCGAGCTCCAACATGAGGGCATGCAAAGCTTGGCGGCTGAACTCGACTCCCGCCGGTTTGCCGCCGCGGCCGTACAGAGGATCGCCCAGGCAGGGATGGCCCGATGCGGCGAGGTGGACGCGGATCTGATGGGTTCGACCCGTTTGTGGACGGACTAAAAGCAAGCTGGCGCTAGAAGACGCGTCGCGCGCCTGCCCGAAGCGGGCAATAACCCGAACGTGCGTTATCGCCGGCCGGGGCTTGCGTGAACGCACCGACATCCGGACGCGATCGCTCGGATGGCGGCCCAAGGGACGCTCGACGGTAAACTCATCGCGGCCCGGATGGCCGCGGACTACGGCCAGGTAAAGCTTGCGCACGGTGCGTTCCATGAACTGGCGCGACAACTCGGCCTTGGCTTGCGGAGTGCGCCCAACCGCCATAACGCCCGACGTTCCCTTGTCTAGCCGATGCACGATGCCAGGACGCACAAGACCGTCTGGTTCAGCCATTTGCGCCAGATCCGGGAAACGGGCGAGCAGCGCGTCAACGAGCGTCGGCCTTGGGCTTCCGGCCCCGGCGTGAACCGTCAATCCGGCTGGTTTGTTAACGATTATCAGTGCCGGATCCGCATAAAGGATATCCAGTTCGGGCGCCGTATCCAGCGGCACGGCAGCGGCCGCTATGGGAAAGGCCGACGCCGCGGCAATTTCGACCCTGTCACCGGTCCGAACCAGGCTGGCGGCGCGTGCGGGTGCCCCGTTCACCGTAACCAGGCCCGCCCGGATCATCCGCGCAACCTGCGAGCGCGACAGGGACGGGCGCACATACTTGACGGCGAATTGGTCGAGCCTCATCCGCCCCTCTTCGGATGAGACTGCCAACGTCTTAACTTCGGCGTGTACCGCAGCCAGATTCAAGGAGTTGCAGACCGCCTCTTAGCCTACCATCAGCGGGGCAGGCCGAACATATAACGAAAACT
>JAJYVB010000327.1 GCA_021792265.1 Deltaproteobacteria bacterium
ATTCACAAACTCTGAGAGCAGGCTGCCGAAGCGAAGAATCCCATGCCAGTAACGGCCGCCATAAACTTATTAACGGGACACTCTGCCAGAAATGCGCACATAGCAAGCCCATTGGAAGAGCGCGGCAGCTCAGCAAACGAATAAGCTTCGTTTTGCTTGTCGGCTGCCTCTTTCTCGCGGGCATCTTCGCCTGCAAACGGTCTGGACCCGGAAGGGCGAGCCGCTGGCAAGCAATCGGCAATTTGGGCAATTGTTAAAAGCAGCTACGAGCTTGCCCATCCTTGCCGTGCTTGAAATGCGCCGGGCTTCGACCCGACTCTACGCTTGGGGGAGGCGTCAAGGAGATTTGCTCGACGAGCCTGCTGCGCCTCCGAAGCGGCTTCGGCCAATTTCGTCGAGGCGCTGTTTGAGGCTCGTCCGGTCAAGTTCCTCCGGCCTCAGCGCCGTGAACAGACGAATGCGGGTTTCCAAGTCGCGCGCAACCTGGTCGAACACGCGCACGCGCTCCAATTCCGTGCCTTCAGCCGCCGCCGGGTCCGCGACGCCCCAATGCGCAGTCATCGGTTTGCCCGGCCATACCGGGCAGGCCTCACCCGCGGCCTTGTCGCAGACCGTGAAGATAAAATCCATCGCGGGCGCGCCGTCGCGTTCGAATTCATCCCAGCTTTTGCTGCGCAGTCCCTCGATCGGAAACCCGCGCTCGCGCAAAACCCGCAGCGCAAGCGGATGCACTTCACCCTTAGGATGGCTGCCGGCGCTGAAAGCCCGGAAGCGTTCCTGTCCAAGCCGGTTAAGCAGCGCTTCCGCCACGATGCTGCGCGCCGAATTACCGGTGCACAAGAACAAGACGTTGTAAATCCGTTGCGCCATCGCTTATGCCCGCGCCGCTCGCATTTTGGCGGGTGTCTTGGCGGTTGCCGCTGCCCCGGAAAAAGCCGGAGCGCACAGCTCCGGGCGGCCCTGGCAGCAATTCTCGGTGAGATAGACCAGCAGGGCGCTCATGGTTCTGTAGTTAGCCGAATAAATTATCGATCGGCTCTCCCGGCGAGCATTGACCAGGCCCGCCTGTTTGAGCTGTGCGAGATGAAATGAGAGTGTTGGCGAAGGCAGTTCCAGCCGCTCGCCGATCTCGCCGGCAGCAAGACCTTCGGGGCCACTGCGGACGAGCAGTCGAAAGATGCCAAGGCGGCTCTCCTGCGCCAGCGCACCGAGCGCCTGGATGGCAGCCAATATCTTCATGGTTCCAGAAACATGGAGTTAATCAGGCCTCGGCCTTCGGGTCAACAACTCTGAGCCGAGTTAGCGTTTCGCAACGCGGGTTGGCGTCTGTTACTAAGAAATCACCTAGTTTTCAGGCAGCCGTTACACTCCGGGCGGGACGCCGGAAAACCGCTCTGATACTCTCAAAGGCGGGTCAAGCCGGACCAAGCAAGGGAGTGTGAGCAGATGGATCCGTCATCCGTGTGGCTGATGTTCGTACCGCCGGCATGGGTTATAGCGACCGGGCTGGCGATTGCTGTACTGGCTGGGATTGCGTTGTGGTTCGTATCCGATCCGAATCGGCTGCGGAGCAGTTCCCGCGATCGGCGAACGAGCGCACGCAGCCGCCCAAGCGGGGCAACCGTCATAGCACGGTTCCCATCAGGTGACCTGGATTCCGTAGCCTGGCCGTAAAACGGCTGGCGTTGGCTCACTGCAACAGAACGCAATCTTTGAATCGCGCTGCCCCGGACCTTGGCGCCATCGAGCGCAACCCGCGCACCGACGGTCCTCCGGCGCGGATAGCACAGTCTCACTCTGTGGGGCTCTCTCGAACTTGATGAGGATTAGAACCTATCGTCTCCTTCGGGCAGGTAGGGAGATGAACGCACCGCCTCCAGGCCGAGCGCTTCAGACCAATCACTACCTCAACGAAACTTTTCATCTCCGCGAAAAATCTCTGACTCAATAACCGTAACATCGCAGCCCTAGTCTGGCGAGCGAACAAATTTGCAAACCGGGAGGGTATCGATGAAACGGAAATATCTGTTGCTTTTCCTGTTGGGCGTTTTCGGCGCGACGCTAGCGGCTCTTACCGTACCCGGCGTCGGCAGCTCGGCAAACAATGGCGATCGCGGCGCGACATGGCTTTCTCGCGTACTTTCACCGCCGCACACCAATCCGAACGTGCCCGCGACCATGTCACCAGTTGCGCTTGGAGAAAACGATCGGGCCGCGGTGACGCCGATTAAGCACGTGATCGTCATAATCGGCGAAAACCGCAGCTTTGATAACCTGTTCGCGACGTATACGCCACCCAACGGCCAGCGGATCTGGAACCTGTTATCGGAGGGCATCGTAAACGCCGATGGTAGTCCCGGCCCGAACTACTCAATGGCTGAACAATACCAGGCGACCGACCCGAGCACCTTCGAGCTGACGCCGGCCAAAAGCGGCCTGTATCCGGCGCTGCCCCAGCCGAACACCACATACGCACCCAAGGTTAGTTGGGTCATCGGCTCGAGTGGCGAGCCTACCAGCCAGTATCCGGAACTCGGACTCGATCCCGATGCCGAAAATCTCCTGTTGATCGGTGGCACAGGCCTTGGCGACGACGTCCCAGACACTCGTTTTCCGTCCAGTCTTGATCCGGGACCCTTCCAGATAACTCAGTACGTGCACTACTATGATTACACCGGCGATCCAGTCCACCGCTTTTTCCAGATGTGGCAGCAGTCGGACTGCTCGGTTGCACAGAGCTCGACCGATAACCCCAGCGGCTGTCTGCACGACCTTTACACTTACGTAGCGGTAACGATCGGCACCGGCAGCAACGGACAGGCCCCGCCAAGCCCGTTCACGCTCCAATCGACGGACCAGGGTGGCGTCCAAATGGGCTTTTATAACATGGCCACCGGTGACGCGCCGTACATGGCGAGCCTTGCCAACCAGTACGCGCTCTCCGACAACTACCATCAGGCGATTATGGGCGGGACCGGGGCCAACCATGTGGCGATTGGAACGGGCTCGGAAGTGTTTTACAGCAACGCGGACTTTAGCCCCGGGACTCCGCCGGACCACGAAATCGAAAATCCCAATCCCTTAGCCGCAAGCAACAACTGGTACACCGAGGATGGCTATGGCACCGACACGAACGTGGGCGGGGGCAGCTATGTCGACTGCGCAGATCCGAGCCAGCCTGGAATCAATCAGATCGTCAGCTATCTCTCCGCGCTGCCTTATCATCCGAATCCGCAGTGCCAGGCGGGCCACTACTATCTGGTAAACAACTATAA
>JAJYVB010000044.1 GCA_021792265.1 Deltaproteobacteria bacterium
TCTCACATTTTCTCAGGCGTGCTCAGCCGGCGATCAATCAGGATCAGACTGAGTTGCCCGAGATTAGCTCGGACCGGCGCGCCTGACCGGGTGTTGGGCAAGGCGGCAACCGAATTTCAGGGTTCCTCTGACACATGAGCGTGTGCAGGATGCTTAAGCGGCAGAATCGGGAAGCCGGACAACGATGAAGCTTTATATTTTGCGCCATGGGGCTGCCGAAGCTGCCGGGGCCGGGAGTGACGACGGAGCACGTAAGTTGAGCCCGGCAGGGCGCGACAAGATGCGCAAGGAAGCAGCCGGCATGCGCGCGCTTGGGCTCGAGTTCGACGTCATCCTTACCAGTCCGCTAACGCGCGCCGTCGAGACGGCCGAAGCTGTCGCCCAAGCTTACGGCGGCCATCCGGCACCCCAGGTGGTCGCGGCACTTTCCGCCGGGGTAGCGCCGACCGAATCGGCCGGCGCTCTGAAACCTTTTGCCCGCCACAAGAGCGTGCTCATTGTTGGTCACGAGCCTGGACTGAGCGGCATCATATCGCTTCTGCTTGCTGGATCGGCAAACTCGCTCCGACTTGATTTGAAAAAAGGCGCCTTGGCCGCTCTCGATCTCACCGAGCGCTTCGAGCGTGGCAGCGGGAACGGACTCTGCTGGTTGCTTACGCCGCGTCAGCTAAGACGATTGAGGAGCTGATCGCCTTATGCCTGCTCCTGCTTTTGCAGGCCCACAAGCTTCGCAAGAGCCCAATCGCGCGATGCAGCGGTTGCCCCAGGCCGCGAGGGTCCAACGGAGCGCCGAGAACTGTCCAACTGGTGCAAAGGACAGCCATTTTGCGGGATTAGCCATCGTATTTTGGTCTTTGGCAAGATCTGACTCGGTGTACTAAACTTTCCGTCGCAGGATAGCTGTGCCGAGGGTGCTGGCTATCCGGCCGCGCGCTGACCGAGTCAGGAGGTCTGCGCATCCCGCTGAGATCCGAAAGCGTTTGGTCTCAGCGATTCGGGCCTCCAGTGGCGTAGCCGTTCCGTTTCCGGCAAGGCGGGAGCGACCATGTCTTCGAACGGCGTTCAGGGATTTGAAAACAAGCCACAGCGATGCGGCCGAGTGCCCTCGCGACTTGCTGCCGTACGGTCCGGGCCTGTCGAGAGTGAGTGCGGCGCTGACCGTTATTTGACCCGTCGCTTGAGCGGTGAGACGCAACGCCTGGTTTCGCCGGCAGCGGCCTTTTTCTGGCGGCTTCTGGCCATGGGCACTACGCCGGGCCATCCGCACGGCGTTCTGTTTGTTTGGCCCCGATGGGAACGGTTCGCTCTTCGCCGATGGCCGACTACCGAAATTCCTGGGGCTCCCTACGGGTTACTGGCGATGCGCATCGCACCCTACCAGGGGAAAGCAGTTGAGCTTGCCGACGGAACCATTGTCGAGCCCAAAACTTTCGTCGGCGAACTTCACTGCAATAATCCTAAAATCCTGACACTTGTCACTCAGGGACGCGGTAACCCGTTTCGAGCCTGCCGCGAGGATCTACGCAGTCTGGCAGCGTGGACGGCCAACAGTCTCGAGGGATCTCGTGTACGCGCCTTCTACGGCGTGACTTTGCTGTCGCGCGGCGCCGCACGCCTGGGCTTTGAGGTGCGCAGATGCCAGCCGACTCTGAGGACGCGGCTTGACCGGATGTTCATGATCGGGCTCCTGCTGCTTTACAATCGCGAGGGGCTTTCCCGCCTGAGTCACGGCTCTAATACCCTGCACTCCTATCCGCAGGAAGCTTGGATGTCGCGCGGCCGTTTGATGCGGCTATATGGGGCATGCCGGAACGGTCTCCGTGACGAACATTCGGTCTTCGCCATCTGAAAACTGGGGAACGCCGGTTGCGCTACTGCTGTGCTTCCTGGACTCTTCACCAGGCTCATGGCCAGTAGGGCGACCGGTACTTAGATTTCCAACCAAGACCAGGGTGCGCCGGATGGCCGCTCGGCAGAGGCGGCGGCGCGCCTCTTTCCCAGATAATCCGCAAAAAGCCGGTTGATGGGGGCTATCAGGAGACCTGTCGGATTGTCGCTCTGTGCTGCGCCGTTCGCTATACGAGCTAGGTTCGCCAGGTTAGCGGTCATGCGGTGTTGTCGCGCCGAACCGACGAAGTCCAACGCGAAATCGTCGCTCAGAAAGCTTGCCATCACGCCGAACTCGCGAGCCGCGGCACGCATCGCAGCGGCCTGTTTCGCCAGGATTGCAGCGGGTGATTGACCAGTGCTGTAAACCGCCGCCGCGCCGATTGGTGTCGGCGCCGCCGGATGCGATGCGGCTCCTTCAAGAACCGCGCTGTAGATCAGGCACGCCAGCTCGATCCGCCCGGCGTGGAACCGTTGACGGCTAAGCCGCGTCCGGCGCCTGCGAAGAAACGTTTGGGTCGAGGTCCACAACGCCGTGGCGTCGCCCAGCGTGAAGCTGTTGTTGACCGCATGCTCCGACAGCCATGCCGCTTCGGTTCCAATAAGCGGCGTCAGGACGTTTCTCGCCTCGTCAAGGGTCGGTGCCGTTTCAAGCGCTGCAACCGCCGAGTCGCCGGTCCCGCCGTAGGTCGTGACCCATCTGCGCTTCTCCATAACCGCGAGCACCGGGTCGTTACCAGCTAAAGGCAAGACATAGATTTTGTCCTTGGCAGAGAGTTTGTCGGCAGGATCGAACCGAGGCGCGACCTCGATCCAATGACCTTTTTCGCAATGGACCGACGCATAGACAGCAAGCGCCGGGCATAGCGCCGGCGCATAGTCTGACACCGGATCGCCCGCGTGTCCGGAATGTTCAACCGCATTGGCGAGCACTTGCGCCCGTTTCCAGTTCACCGCACGCGGGAAGCGCAGGCCCCATACCCAAGCCGCTTCGGGGAGTAAACTTGGGATTCCGAGCGGGCACAGCGTAGCCACGAAGACCAGCGCGGATGTCATCACCGCCCGACGCCAACGGGAGCCCGTCCGATCCAGAAGCCGCGTCAGCGCTAGCCCGGCCGCAACCGCGCCAGCGAGGCCCGACTGCAAGACAAAACGGCTCGGATCCTGAAAAAGCCAGGCCAGCGGCGCAGCCAGCCAGGCAAGGATCAGAACGTTGGCCCGTGGACGGAGCATAAGCCAGATGGCCGCGGCCAGCGCGAGTCCATCGAGCAGCGGGTCTAGAAGAACGGCAGAATGACTATGAAGCCCGCTCAGCCATCCGGCATAGCGCAGGCAATGCATAGTGTACGGAATGGTAAAAAGCGCCGTCAGCGCTCCGACTCGCAACAGCGAGCGCCATCGGCCGGTCAGTGCTGCCGTCACCATGAGCCCTACCGGCGCGGTTACATAGCCCGCTATATGGACATAAATGGAAGCGGCGGTTACCAGCGCAGCAGCAAGCGAACGGTCCTTAAGAAAAAACCAGATCGCCCACGGCGCTAGAATAAAAAGCCATCCCGAGGGTATTCCGACCGCGAAGGAAGCCGCGGTGAAACCTGCGCCGGTGAAAAGGCTCACGGCAAGCAGCATTGCCGTATCGCCACCTAGCTCAAAGGCGAAGAAGGCCGCGGAGAAAGCGGCAGCTGCCCATTGCGCAACGGCTAGTATGGCGTTGGCCAGCACGTAGTCCCGGCCCCGCCCGGCGAACGCGCGCCCGAGATAGCCGATTGCCAGGTGCAACAGCGGTCCCTGGAGGTTGGGGCGTCCGCGCGGTGCGAAATTCACATGGTCCCACGGTACGAGCCCATACTCTCCGTACTGGCGTGCGATCGCGACGTGATAGGCGGAGTCTATCGTGACCATGTAATCCGGTATGGAACGAACGAGTAGCGCCGCGTGAAGGAGAACTACCGCGGCGGCCGCGAGCAGTGCGGCCTTTGACCTGTCGCATCGGTTGTGCGCAACGTGCATCGCTCCATCGTCCTCGCTAGATGATAGTATCGGCCGTCACGCGAAGTTAATTTCGCAACCAGAGGTCTGGCCGGAAACGTCTATCATGAAGCGGTGTCGCTAATGCGTTTTACCTTGGTGGACCGCGAGATTATTTTTGCGGCCGCCCTGATCCGGGCAGTCGCTGTCTCACTGACCGGCATTTTGCTGGGGCTCTATCTGACCCAGGTTGGCTTCGCTCCGGGCATTGTAGGAACAGTCATCGCCGCGGGACTAGCGGGCGGCGCGACGGCCGCGCTTGTCGCCACGTTCTATGCCGACCGCTTGGGTCGCCGCCGATTTCTGACGTTCGTGGCTCTGCTCAGCGCGGCAGGCGGTTTGGCGGTAATCCCGCTTTCCAATGCCGCGGTCATGGGCGCAGCAGCCTTTCTCGGGATGCTCAACGGGATGGGTAAGGACCGGGGAGCGTTTGTCGTTGTCGAGCAGGCGATTTTGCCCTCGACTGTGACTGACGAAGAAAGGACGCACACCTTTGCGCTGTACAACGTAATGCAGGGCGTTGGCGCAGGTGCAGGAGCATTGCTTGCTTCCGTGCCGGGATGGCTGACGCGGCTCGGAATTGCCGGCAGTCTTGACGCGATGCGGCTCGCGATGGGCTTATACGCGGCCCTGATGGTGCTGAGCGTGCTGCTCTATCTCGGGCTTTCAGCCCAGGTTGAGGTCAAACAGGGTGTGGCGCCGGCTATGGTCTCGCCGCAGAGCCGGCGAACGGTGTTCAGGCTGTCGGCGCTGTTCTCCGTTGACAGCCTGGGCGGTGGCTTTCTCACGCAGTCGCTGGTGGCGTTGTTTTTCGCTGAGCGTTTCGGGGTCGGCCCCGGCGAGGTAGGTGCTCTGTTTTTCGGCGCTCATATCGCCAACACTTTGTCGCAGTTTGGCTCTTCGTTTTTGGGCCGCAGGATCGGGCTTATTAACACGATGGTTTTCACGCACGTTCCGAGCGGCTTCCTGATGGCAGGCGTAGCCTTCGCCCCGAATTTGCCTATAGCGGTTATCTTTTTTCTTTTGCGCGAATCACTGGTTCAGATGGACGTTCCGGCGCGCCAGTCCTATGTGATGGCTATCGTGAAGCCCGAGGAGAGAACTTTTGCTGCGGGGGTTACGGGGCTGGTCAGACTCGGAGGATGGGCGCTGGCGCCGGGGTTTGCCGGCCTCCTGATGGAGGGGCCGTCGCTTGGGAGCCCACTCATTGTAGGAGCGGCTCTGAAAATTTTGTACGACGTGCTGCTTTATCGAGCTTTCGCCCACCTGAAGCCGCCGGAGGAGCAGCGTTCGCCGAAACCAACGTCTGCTCGTGAGGCAAAAGCTTAGCGCATCTTGGGAATCCTAGAGCCAGCCCCCGAGGGAACATGTCCCATATCCGTGTTCCCCCGGGCTGGCGTAGAGAGCAACTCTCATCGAACCAGCGGTTAATGCTTCCCTGGTTCAGGCTGTTTGCGGAAGGACTTAGTTCAACTTCCCGCCGGATCAGGAGTGGTGGTCGTCGCCACCGCCGAAACCGCCGAGAGCACCGCTCAGGCTGAAAATCACGGTAGGTGTGGTATTCCCGTCGTCACTGGCGGTTGTCTGTCCGGAGCCCACCGCGTTGGCGAAACGCTTCGTCCCGCCTTCGATATAATACGAGCCACTGAAAGTCTGGGGTTCCAGGCTGCTGCCAGTCGCTGGAGGAACGTCACAGAGCAGTCCGACTTCAGCAAGGTTTATCGTTGAGCCGTCGGCGGCCGTAATGGTACCCGTGCCGCTGGCCGGGAAACAAAACTCGCCGGTCTGTCCATTGGGAATCGCGTTGACAGTGGTGTGCTGCACCGAGATATCGGCGCTCACGGTCGAATTACCGATGTGATCGCCGCGCAGAGACCCGCTGAAGGTAGCGGTGCATACTGCGTCCGTGTCCGGGAGGCAGGGATTCGTACTGGTTGCCGTGCCTGAGCCGACAGCTTGGAAGCTCACCAGCGAAGTGCCGCCCGAATGTCCTCTGGCGAACGCAAAAGGCGCTCCCGCCACCAGGATCAGCGCACCTGCACCTATAAAAGCCGCTTGTAACTTGTGGAATTTTGTTTTCGATACCATGCCAGACCTCCAAATGAGCAATTTTGCGCAAACTTAACGCAAAACTCGAACCAGATGTTAAGACAACCTAAAAGATGCTCAATGAGACTGACACGGCCAAGTGTGCGGTATTTTTTACAAACGTCTCACATGGTGTGCGATCTCGCAACGGAACCGCACCAATCAGTGTGACAGTCGCCCTAGGCCTGACGCTACCAACGCGCCAATCAAGACGCCCATCAATGCCTCGCCCGCAATCATCCCGGCAGCTAGAAGCAGCCTAGCTTCGGTCCCGGCCCTTCGTCTTGCCCCGACCTCGCGTACGCGATTGTCGTTGGCGACACCCGATTCTGTTGCTAAGGCCCCACCGTGTCGGCGCGAACAACGGTCAACCAAATGGATAAGTGAGCCGATAAAGATTGTCACACTTAATCCCTGCGGTAAGTAAAGGCCTATTGCCACAGGCATCACCGGAAGCCGGAAGCTGCCGCCTCGACGCCTTAGCACTGCCTCGACAATTGCTATTGCCAAGCCCAGTGCTATGCCCACGGCGACCGTTGACCATGGCATACGGCCGCCCATCACCCCTCGGCCGACTTGTGCCATCAAGAACGCTTGGGGCGCAGCCAGACCACCATGATTTGCCGATGGCGTTCCAGCTATCCCGTAAGTTCGCAACAGCAGGTTGACAACTGGAACAACGACCAGCGCGGAGCAAACCGCGCCTATTATCAACGCAATTTCAAGCGCGCGCGGTGTCGCGCCAACGTGATAGCCGGTGGCCAGGTCGTGCAACGAATCGCCCGCCATCGCAGCAGCCGTGCATATGAAGGCTGCAGCCATAATCGCCAGGCGCATTCCGGCCGTTCCCGAAACTCCAAGCGTCCTAAGAGCGAGCGCGACTGCTAGCAGAACAATTACCGTCACGCCAGAGACGGGATTGTTGGAGGCGCCCACGATTCCAGTAAGGTACCCGGCTACTGCCACCGCGAAAAATCCCAGCAGACTCAGCACCAGCGCCAGAAGGCCGCTAACAGCGACGCCTTGGCCGCGATAGACGCTCAGCAGGAAGACTGTGGCCACTGCCAAGGCGCTCGCCCCCAACACAACGGTTCCGCCAAGATCGCGTTCTTCCCTCGGGCGCATGGCTTCTGTAGGCGTCGCCGTCCTTCGCACCACCGCCATGCCCTCGCTGAGGGCTTGAGCGATACGACCGCGCAGTTGCCATAGCGTGACTATGCCTCCGGCAAGCATCGCGCCAACCCCGAGATAACGGGCCTGATCGCTCCATACTTTGAGCGCAGCGGCGGCCGGCGGCAGGGCGTGGAAGACACCAGTCCTGCTACCAGCAGCCGGGACGAACAGTACCCAGGCAATGATACTGCCGGCCATTATTAGAACGCCGGTTCGAATTCCGACAATATATCCCACGCCCAAGAGCGCGGCAGAAACGTTGAGAGAGCCGTAAAGGGGCGCGCTGCCGACCCAGCGCGCGATCTCAAGTGTCGAGGGAATCCAACCAAGGAGTTGCTGAACTGCTTTGAGCAGCGCAGCCAGCACCCCTCCTATCGCCAGCGGAGTTGCCCCGGCCGCCTGTTCTCCCGCCCGCAGGATCTCGGCACACGCTCGCCCTTCCGGAAAGGGCAGCTTTTCTTCAACGATGTAGGCGCGGCGCAAGAAAATAACCAGCAGACTGCCCATCGTTGAACCCGCTACGCAGAGCAGCGATGTCTCGACGTAGGGAAGTGACGAGCTCAGCCCAAGGACGATTAGGGCCGGGAAGGTGAAGATAGCGCCGGCGGCAACGGCTTCGCCGGCTGACGCGATCGTCTGCACGACGTTGTTTTCGAGGATGGTCGCGCCGCCTGCCAGCCTCAACGCCGCCATCGAGACGACCGCCGCGGGAATGCTTGCCGAAACCGTCATCCCCGCGTAGAGGCCCAGGTAAGCGTTGGCCGCCCCGAGAATTGCCGCGAGCCCAAGACCAAGGGCGATCCCACGAGCAGTCAGCTCCCGATCTTTCCGCGCCCCCGGACGAGCCGCCGCCTGGCCGTCAGAGCGTTGGCCAGCCACTGCGGTAGAATCGGGTCCAGCCATTAAAAGATCAAGCGTCAGCGGCTGGCTTCGCGAGCAAAGATTTGTTCGAAGGCCGCGCGGATGGCCTCGCGATGGGACCGTAGATCGGCGAGTAGGCGCTCGCCTGCGTCTTCACCCTCGTATCCCATTCGGCGCGCCACCGGCAGAAGCCGGTCGCGGTCTGTGGATAGCGCCCAAATGGGCTGTTCGCTCTCGATCCGCAACCGGTTTTCGAGGTGCGAAACGAAGCGGTAGCCCGCTGAGAGCACACGCCACTGTTCGGGGCCGATGAGCCCGGTTTCGCCGAGCACCCTGAGCAGGTCCGACGTTCGCCGCTGGCGCAGCGCGGGATACGCTCCGCCGTAACGCATCGCCATTGCCTGGGTCAGGAACTCCACGTCGAGCAGGCCGCCACGGCCCTGCTTGAGGTTAAGGTGCGTGGCTGTCTCGTTGCCCAGCTCGCGCTCGATCCGTTGCCTCATGGCCGCAATTTCGTCCACTCCCGCTCGGTCGAGTCCGTGGCCGAAAACGATGTCGATCCGCTCCGCTTCAACGGCCGCGGCAAGCGCCGGTTCGCCGGCCACAGCCCGGGCGCGCAGTAGGGACTGGCGCTCCCACACCGCCGACTTGTCCCGATGGTAGTCGCGAAAGCCGCCAAGTGACGTGACAAGCATACCTTGGTTGCCCGAGGGCCGCAGTCTCAAATCGAGCTTGTACGCGTAACCTTCGCGGGTACGGCTTTCCAGTATAGCGATGAGTTTTTGGGCTATGCGGGCCGCAATCTCGCGCAGCTCCGCGCCGTGCTCCTCGTAGCCGTCGTAAATGAAGATGAGGTCGAGGTCGGAATTGTAGGACATCTCACCCGCACCGAGACGGCCCATGGCGAGCACGCACAGGCCAAGCCGCTCCGGCAGCGTAAAGCGCTCACTGACCTCGGCCTGCGCCATCGCCAGCGCTTCGCCAAGCACGGCTTCTGCGAGTGCCGTAAGCTCGACCTCGACCTCATCGGGATCGAGTTGGCCGGCGAGGTCGGCGATCGCGACGCGGAGGAATTCCTGATGGCGAAAGCTGCGCAACGAGTCGAGGCGCGCCTCGAAGCTGCCTGCAGCGCCAATCAAACTTGAGAGTTCGGCACGCAACTCTGCCACCGGCCGTCTGAGCCGGGCCAGGTCTGAACGCACCAGTGTGTCAAGCAGCTCCGGATGGCGGATGAAGAGGCCCGAGAGATAGCTGCTCGAAGCGAACAGCCGCAACAGGACGCGGCGAGTCGGCGGCCGCTCGGCAAGGAGCGCGAGAAACGAGGTGCGGGCGCCGACCGCGGAGATGAATGCGGTCAGATTCATCAGGGCGAGGTCAGGATCGGGAAGCCGGCTTATCTCGTCGAGAAGGAGCGGACCCAGCGCATCGAGCAACTCGCGGCGGCGCGGACTCGGCGACGAGGAGACCGGCTCTTGGACCAGCGCCGCCAGATGGGCCGCACTCTCCACCGGGGCCGCAAATCCCAGCATCCCGAGCGCCGGTATCGAACGCTCGGGGTCGAGAGCTGCGCGCCAGGCCTCAAAAGCCGGTGCTGATTCGGTACGCGGACCCAGTTCGGCCGACGCTGCGAGCGTTGCCTGGAACTCGGAGGCGACCAGATCGCGATGGCTCCGCAGGAGCTCTTCCATGCGCATCCGAGCCTGCGACCCTTTGCCAAGTCTGAGCCGCGCAGCAAGTTCTTCAAGGCGATCCGCGCCTTCGGGCAGCGTATGGGTTTGCAAACCGGCAGCCACCTGGAGTTTATGCTCGACATCGCGCAAAAACCGGTAGCTTTCACCAAGCCTCATCCCATGGCCAGGCGGGAGGTAACCAAGCGATTCCAGCCGTTCGAGAGCCAGCAGCGTATTCTCGGTACGCAGGCGCGAATCGCGGCCGCCATAGATAAGCATAAGCGCCTGGACGATGAACTCGACTTCGCGGATTCCGCCCCGGCCAAGCTTGATATTCCGCTCGCGCATTGCCGGCGATCGCATTTCGTGTTCTATACGCTCTTTCATCGCGCGCAGTTGGCGCAGGGTCTCGAAGTCGAGATAGCGGCGGTAGATAAAGGCATTCAGTTCTTCGAGGAAGCGGCGGCCCAGTGGCTTCGAGCCGGCGACCGGGCGGGCGCGCAGTAGCGCCGCCCGCTCCCAGGTCTCGCCGAAGTTCTCGTAGAAGTTGAGCGCTGCAGCGAGCGAACTCACAAGCGGAGCGCTTGCGCCACCCGGCCGAAGCCGGAGATCGACGCGAAAACAGTTGTGCGCCAGCAGTTCGGTAGTCGTCTCGGCCACACGCGTAGCCGCCTCCAGCCCTGCCAGCGCGTCTGGACGGTCGTACAAGTACATCAGGTCGATGTCCGAGCTCAGGTTGAGTTCGCAGGCGCCGAGCTTACCCAGCGCGATCACGCAGAAATCGCCAGCCCCGTGCGCCCGCGCCCCCAGCCGTTTGCGCGCCAGTCCGAGCGCCCGCGCAATCGCTTCGTCCGCCAGCGCCGACATCAGTCGCATCGTTTCTACGACGTTCGTCCGGCCCAACAGGTCAGCGACCGCGATCTTCAGAAAGCGTGCGCGCTTGAACTCGGCGAGCGCTTGTATCTCGTCGCCCGGCTCGCGTGCCCCGTCGTCAAAGGACCTAATCGCTGCGTCCAACGATTCAGCGCTCGCGGCACGCGCTGTCCGGAACCAGTCCAGCCATTTCGCACCGCAGGCTGCTATACCTGCGGCGACCGGTTCCGAAGCGCCGAGGCAGAAGACCAGATCGCTGGCCAAAGCCTTGTCGGAAAGCGCCTGCGTCACGGCTGACGCCCCCTGCTCGGCGAGCTTCAGCGCAAAAGCGAGCGCCAGACCCTCGTCGGATGAAACGGCTTCGACCAGCGCAAGGAGCGAATCGGCGAGATCCTCGTCGCCGAGCATCGCCCCGAGCTTTAGCCGAAGCGATTCAAGGTCGGTGAACCTCGTCTCCGGTAGGCGCGCCATTGTGAAAATGTTAGCAGAAGCCGCCCTCAGCCGAGGGCTGCATTCCCCGGTCCGCCACCCCTGATTTTGGCGCGGACCCCAGTTTCGCTCAGACGGCGGAGCGCGATTCGGCGAGGCTGACTGAGCTGGAACTCCGACGGCGGGGTCGGCGGCGATGATGGTAGACCCGATGGCTGTGGTGTGAGGAGCGTCGGACCGTGTGGCGGCGGCGAACCCCGACCACGTGCGAAGTCCGCACCCAGTGGACGCGAATCAGGCGGTAGCGCCTGCGATGGGGTCGCCGCAAAACGGCCGAAGGTTGAGGAGGCGGCGGAACGCTCAGGTATTGGATGCCGGGAAAGTACTTGTCCGGTTCGCGGTAAATCTGAAGCGCCGCCAGAAACTCGGCGTAATAGTTGCGCGACGCAAAGCCGAAATGGGGACCGTTATATTCCCGGAACAAGCGGTCATAATCGTTCCCGAAGGCCTGTTCCGCTCTCATCGTGCCGTTAGTGCCGTAATCATAGGCCGTGATCGCCAGCGGCCAGTTGCCGAGCAGCCGATAGTTGCTGCTCAACAGGTCAGCCGCCGCCCTGGTGGCACGTTCGGGGTTAAGACGGTCGTCACGGTAGCGGCTGATGGTCAGGTAGTGGCGTCCGGTAGCGCGGGTGAACTGCCAGATCCCGACGGCACCTGCGCCTGAGCGAGCGCCCGGATAGAACCCGGACTCGACGGCGGCCAAGACTGCCAGGGAGGGTGGTAATCCTTCGGACCGGAAGATGCTCTCCATGCGCGGCCGGAAGTAGCGGCTGCGCAGGAGCCCAGTCAGGAACCGCTCGCGAATTCCTTCCTGGACGTGGAGGTTTTGCGCGGCAAAGGCGTAGACGCCCGGCGATCCGTCGGCGAACAGTGCTGCCACTCGCCTCGACTCGTAGTCGTACGGCGACCCATCCTGGGCCAGGTGGTTCAGGATTTCCTGGTATTTGTCCTTCAAGTACAGGCTTACGGACTGGATGTCGGCCCGGCTGGGGCTCCCGGAACCGGGAAGGCGCAGAACCTGGTAAACGCGCGAAACGTTGTCGCCGTCGTGAACTATGAAGTCGCGTTCGCCGTATACCGTGAAGACCTTGACCCAGAACCTGACGTTTGGTTTGAGCGCCGGCGGGCACGGGAAAGAGGAGATCGTGCTAGCGTGCGCCTGCCGTAACGAGCTTGCGATCAGGGCCACCATCACAAGCCACAGGATGGCCCCCCCCATCGCACGAGACGCACGGCAGGGCCGCGCCCAACAACTCTTCACAGCCGACACCGCCGCGCTGCGCCGCGATGCCTCCGCCGTCCCGTTCACCTTGCCGCCTCCCACTTCAAAAAGCGCGCTTCGCGCGACCCGATGCAGGCGGCCGTTGACATAGCGCCAGTTCCTCGCGAGCCCGCTCAGCAACCGCCCCACCGCCCACAGTATCGCATAACTGCGCTTTCCAAGGCAGTCAATCAAGTTCACGCGCTGAGTTTAAACCATGGCATGGGATCCATCGCGCGGGCCGCGTGACCGTGCGCCGGTTGAAGTCCGGCCCCCAGGTCCATAGTTTTACGGGGAACGCGAAGGTCGCCCGCGCAGGAAGACAGTTTTGCGCTGTGGGCATTGAGCACCGATTTTTCTGAAGTGACAGAATCCCCAGTCTATCAAGGCCCTGCTGGCTGCGAATCGACGCATGGTTGTCCCACCGCCGATACTCAGTGGGACCGATTCACCATCCTGCGGAGATTAACCGGCCGCCCAAATTCGCCAGCCACAATGGCCTTGGCAGCCGTTTTCGCGGCGCTCGTTCTCGGCCTGGGTATCTCCCGGCCGTTCTCGCGCGAGCAGGAAAGCCTGTCCGCTCAATACATAGTCGACGTCACTCACAACGGCCACTGGCTGATCGGCCGCGACTTCTACGGGTTCCTGAACCGCAAGCCGCCGCTTTTCACCTGGTTCTCCGCGATTGTAGCCGGGGCGGCGGGTGGCAAAACCACCGAGGCAGGCGCGCGTGCGGTATCGCTTGCGGCAGCGCTCGGCGCGGCTCTTGTCGTGCTGAGCTGGACCGGCTCACAGATGGGATCCGCTGCCGCCTGGCTCGCCTTTCTGTTCGTGCTGGGGAGCCATGGGTTTGCCTCCCGCGCGGTCTTCTCGTCCACCGACATGTTGCTTTCGAGCCTGCTGTTTGCCGCCTGGTGCATCGCCTATCCGATGTTTGCCGCACCTGCCAGGGCCGTTAGAGCGGCCTCTGAGGGCGCCCAGTTGCCCGACCGGCCGAGCGTTCCATACACACGCGCCCTATGGAGCGGTCTGCTCCTCGGCCTCGCCGTTCTTACCAAGGGGCCGCTTGCGCTGGTGCTGTTCGCGCTGGCAGCTTTCATCTACCTCGCGCTGGTGCGGCGAAACCCGCTCGGCGTTCTGGGGCAAACCTGGCCGTGGATAATTCTCGCGGCGGCTGTGGGGGTTGCGCTCCTCTGGTACGTACCTGCCATCCTCGACCAAGGCAAACGCTTGGCCGCGGTGATCGCTGCCGAAAATCTCGGGCACTTTCTGCCCGCCGCTGCCGGAGGGACAGGCGAGGCTGAGCAGCCCTTCTATTACATGAGTGCCAAGCTGATCGCGCGCGCTTTGCCGCTCAGTGTCCTGTTCCCAGCGCTCATTGCGGCGATCGCGCGGGGCGAAGTCGAGCCGCGGGCTCGTGACCCCTTTCTCTACCAATTGGGCTTGGCGGCGGCCGTGCTGCTGTTTTTTTCACTCGGCAACACCAAACGTCCGGACTACATAGTTCCGATTCTACCCAGCCTCGCCGTTGTGTTTGCGGCGCTCTTCACGGTTTGCCTGCAGGGCAGGCGCACATCCTGGACGCCGTTTCTTCGCGACGGCGCCGTCGTTGCGACAACCACCATCGTTGCGGCTGGATTGGCCGCGTTATGGCTGACCGCGCTGCGGCCGGAAGGCGCTCGATGGCTCGATGTTTTTGGCCGTTCGGCCGGTATCGACGAGCTGTCGCCGCTCGTGCGGGCCCTGGGGCGTTTCGAGCTTCCATATGTGGCTTTTGCGGCAGCCGCCGCTGCGGCAGCCGCGATGGCCTGGGTCGCGTGGTCCAGGCGCCGCGCCCTGATGATGGGGGCCGCGCTCGCGCTGCTGGGCGTTTCCGCCAGTGCGTTATCCAATGGCGCCCTCGAGCCGGCGCTTGCGGCCAAGCACACGATAAAGCGCTTTGCGGCTCGCATTCATAGGCGGATCGGTGGCGCCCCGCTTTACATCGCCCGCGGTCTTCGCGATTTCAGCGAGGCCGGCCGTATCCACGAATCCGACGACGACCTGGCGTTTTACTACGGCCGTGCAATCCCGCCCCTGCGCATGGCCCCGCTCACTGGGCCGGCGGCCGAGCCCCCCACGATCTACCTCGTAGCGACACAGCGCCAGTTGACGCATCTGCGACAACTTCGTTATTTCCGCACTCGCCAGCTTACCTGCTCGCACAGCGTGAGTGCCGGCGGCCATCCCTGCCTCTACGAACTCGACCGCCTGACGGCCTCGAGCGCCGTCAAAGCTCCTGCCGGCCTCCCAGCCCGCGCGCCGGGCCGCTAGCCAGGCCTGTCCCGGTGGGCAAACAAAATCCGCTTGTGGCTCTTGACGCGAGAGGTGCCCCGTGGCAGTTTGTCGGTAGTGAGAATCATTCTCACTCTCAACGGGGGCGGAAAATGACGAATTCTGGTATCAAACTTTTGCTCGCGACCGTGGCCATCACGACCATCGCCGTTCTGGGAAGCTCGCGGGCTGCTCGTGCGTCGGGAGCTTCGGAGTTGCGCTTCGAGAACCGCCGGTTTGTCCCGCAGACGCTTAATGTCCCGGCCAACCAGCGGCTGACTATCCGGGTTGTCAACGCGAGCAATGAAACCATCGAGTTTGAAAGTTTCAAGCTTAATCGTGAAAAGGCGATCTCGCCGGGCGAGGCCATAACCGTGCATCTGCCTGCCCTGAGCGCCGGCAGCTACGATTTTTACGACGACTTTCATCAGGACGTGCCGCAGGGAACGATCGTTGCGAAGTAGGGCGGCCGCCAGGGTGCGCGTGCGGGGTCGTGACCTTTCGTGAGGCCACGTCGGCGGCGCTGCTTGGAACCCTGACCGCTGCGCTTGCGCTTCAAGTGGTTCCGGCCAGGCGTACGAATCCGCCCGTGAGCGCGGCGCTCGTGTCTCCACCCGAGGTAGATGCCGCCCTCAGGCGCGCCTGCTACGACTGCCACTCGAACGAGACGCGCTGGCCCTGGTACAGCCATGTCGCGCCGTTTTCGTGGCTGATCGCTGCGGACGTGGCGCGCGGGCGCCGTGAAGTGAACTTCTCCGAATGGGGGAGCTACTATTCGGCTACGCGGCGGCGAAAGCTCCAGTGGATCGCGCGGTCATTCCGCGAGGCGAAGATGCCCCCGTGGAGTTATCGGCTGATGCATCCGGACGCGCGGCTAAGCGACACTGAGCGCGCGTTACTCGAGCGATGGATTGCGTCGCAGCTTTCCGGCAATCCAATCCGTCCGCCGGACAAGTGAGAAACTCACGTTGACAAGGCAGTTAACCCTGATTGCTATTAGCGCCCTGCTGTCGATGCCGCTTTTGTATCCGCGTCCTGCCGCAGCACAGGTCGATCCCTGGGAGTTCGAGGTTTACCCGTACGCGACCGAGCCCCGCGGAGTGCTGGAAGTGGAAACCGACAATGCCGTGGTCGCCAACGGTCACAGCCGCGGCGGCATCGGCACGGCGGCCGGGACTTTTCGCAGCCAGGGCATGTGGTACAACCAGTACGAGGTCACGTACGGACTCACCGATCGAATCGAAGCTTCTGCCTACCTTTTGATGGCGCTGCCGGCCGGCCACGGCTACTGGTACGCGGGGTCGGAATATCGCGTGCGCGGTCAGCTTTTCGATCAAGACGAATTGCCGGTCGATCTCGGCTGGTACGCTGAGCTTGAATGGCATAAGACGCCGCAGTTCGACGACGCCGACCTCGAGCTCGAGCTGCGTCCGATTATCGAGAAGGACATTGGGCGGTTTTCACTGGTCGCCAACCCGATCTTTGAGAAAGTTCTGGCCGGCACCGGAATGACTCAGGGCTTCGAATTCGGCTACTCAACCGGGG
>JAJYVB010000328.1:0-1496 GCA_021792265.1 Deltaproteobacteria bacterium
CTTGCCAAAGAATGGGTCCATATACGGAAATTCCGGTTGACAACGGCGATTAGTCGGTGGTCTGGTTAGGGCGGCTTTTTGACGAGGCGGCCCCGTTGGATGAGGAGGGTTCGCAATGTTCGACAAAGTCGCTACGCCCGGTTTGTCCCCGCAGCGCCGGGCACCTGAACCGCAAGCGATACCGGCGGATGCGAGAAAAACGGTCGAGCTTCCGGCCGACGCATGGGTTCCGAGCGCCTGTAACATCTGTTACAGCGACTGCTCGATCCTAGTCCATCGCGTCAACGGAACCGTGGTAAAGATCGAGGGCAACCCGGCAAGCCCGGTGGGCGACGGCCGCATCTGCGCCAAGGGACTGACCGGGATGATGGTCCTGTACGACCCCAACCGCCTCAATTATCCGCTGCGCCGCACCAATCCCCAAAAGGGCATCGGTGTGGACCCGATGTGGCAGCGGATCAGTTGGGAAGAGGCGTTCCAGGAAATGGTGGCACGGCTTAAGAAGCTCCATGCGGAGGACCCGCGCCAACTGGTGCTCCAGTCAACGACGACGCTCGCCCCGATGGGCCGTTTTCTCAACCTGCTCGGCTGGGCATTCGGCACGCCCAACATGTGGGTGGCCGGGGGCGGGCTGCATTGCGGCAACGGCGCCCATTCCATCGGCGGCATGATGCACGCCTCGTGGTCGCTGGTTCCCGACTTCAAGTACTGCAACTACGCCCTCTATTTCGGCGCGTCGAAAGGCCACGGCGCCGGCCATGCCTCGACGCCCAACCAGGTCCTGGCCGCCGACGCCCGCGTCCGTGGGATGCGCATGGTGGTAGTTGACCCGATGTGCAACTTCGCCGCCGCCAAGGCGAACGAATGGGTGCCTATTCGGGTCGGCACCGACGCGGCGCTGGCCCTGGCGATAGCTAACTGCCTGGTCAACGAGTTCGGCATCTATGATGCCCCCTATATCAAGGCCAAGACCAACGGCCCCTACCTCATAAAGGCGGACGGCCGCTGTGCTCGCGAGACCGGCTCGGGCAAACCCTTGATATGGGACCTGGAGAGCTCGAGTGCCAAGCCCTACGACGACCCTTCGTTAAAGGATCCGGCTCTGCTCGGTGAGTACCGGGTAGGTGACGGGGTCTGCCGCCCGGCCTTTGCGTTGCTCAAGGAGCATCTCACAAAGTACCCGCCGACGCGGGCGGAGGAGATCACCGGAATTGCGGCGGCCCATGTCCGGCGCCTGGCGCGCGAGTTTGGCGAGGCGGCGCGGGTGGGCAGCACGATTGTGATCGACGGGGTGACGCTGCCCTACCGGCCCGCAGCAGCGATCTTTTTCCGCGGCGCCCAAGGCCACAAAAACTCGGAGTACAACTGCCTCGCCGTCGAGCTGCTGAACCAGATCGTAGGCAGCGCGGACGTGGTGGGCGGGGCGCTGGGCTTCAACCCGGTCTGCCTTGGCCATCCCTCAACCGGCCGTCCCCGCTACGTGCCGCAGGCCGACG
>JAJYVB010000328.1:1506-3241 GCA_021792265.1 Deltaproteobacteria bacterium
GGCCTGATGCGTACCGGGGCGTGGGCGACCGCGCACAAGCCGTATCCGCTGTCCGAGCCCCGGATGCCGGAGACGATGGGTTTGTTGGAACTTTTCCCGCTGACGATGATGTCGCCGTTCATGATGTCTGCGGACCAGGAGCAATGGTGGCAGCGGCTCGGGCTCCCCTATCGGCCCAAGATAATGATCAACTGGGGCGCCAACCCGCTGATGAGCGTGGGCAACAAGGAGACGGTGGCCAAAAGCCTCTCACAGTATGAATTTATCATTTCGTTCGACATTTTTCTCAACGAGTTCTCGGACTTTGCCGATATCGTCCTGCCCGACACCAGCTTCCTTGAGGTGCTCGAGTCGCGGCCGAATTTCCCCTTTATTACCAATCATCCGGCCGGGCCCGGGAACTGGGGATGGCCGATTCGCCAGCCGGTAGTGACGCCGATCCACGAACGGCGCCCCGCCCGTGAGGCGATCCTCGAGCTTGCCTACCGGATCGGCCTTGGACCTGAAATCAATATGGCGGCCAATGCTCATTACGGGCTCGCGGGTCCTAATATGCTCGATCCAGAAAAGACTTACCGGTACGAGGAGATTGCCGATCATGACCTCAAGGACAAGTTTGGTCCCGACCACGGGCTCCAATGGTTCAAAGAGCACGGCGTGATGAGCTGGCCCAAGCAGCCCAGGGAGGCGTACTGGCGGCCGTTTGTCGACGTGCGGGTCCCCATTTACTGGGAGTTCATGCTTGATATGGGCGAGAAAATCCGGGCGATTTGCGAGCCGCGCGGGATTTTGATCGATCTCGACTACTACCAGCCCCTGCCCGAATGGCTGCCGTGCCCCTCGCATCAGCTTAAGGATCCGAGTTACGGCCTGTACGCCTTCTATTATCGGGACGCGATCCATGTAAACGGCTTTACGATGGAAAACCCGTGGCTCGACGAAGTGGCACGGATGGACCCCTATTCGTACCGCATCGCAATCAACAGCGCGACCGGCCGGCGCTTGGGAATCAAGGACAACGATAACGTTTGCGTTGAGACTTCGGCCGGCCGGCGGGTCAAGGGCCAAGTCTGGCTGACCGAAGGGATCCATCCTGAAGGCGTCGGGATCGCGGCCTGTGCGGGCCATTGGAGCAAGCAACAGCCGGTCGCCATGGGTAAGGGGATATTCTTCAATGACCTGCTGGAGGTGGATTTCGAGCACTCCAGCCCTGCAAACCTGAACCTGGATCTCTGCGCCAAGGTTCGCGTCTACAAGTGCGACCCGCAAAACGACCACCAGTCTTGAGTTGTAGCGCGGTGGTTATTACCTAATCACTGGCGTTTGCGCCGGTTGGCTGTCGGCGTAGTCCGGCATAGGCGAGAGAAGCGGGCATGGCCGCCAGCAAGGCCGCCCGAGCACAGATCATTGGGTTCGTCGCTGCCGGGCTTAGTGCGCTGCCCCTCGCGGGATCCGCGGCGACAGTAACCATTGAGCGGATTTTCGCGGGCAGCTTGGTTCGCGGCCATACTTCGCCGGAACAGACATCGGTAAGCAGGCGCGTGAATCCCTCGTCGAACTGCCGCAGTTGCTCCAGCCGCTCCAGGGAGTCGCGCTCGCCGGATAGCTCGGCGCGTTTCCTGAGGCCCTTGTCATGATTGTTCTCGGTCATAGCTTTGACCTCCATCAGGCCGCCGCAAAGTGGGCAGCAAGCTAGCGTGGCGTCCCGTTAATACCTTCAATAAAAACCGCCTTA
>JAJYVB010000329.1 GCA_021792265.1 Deltaproteobacteria bacterium
TTGCCCGCGCTTCGATCCGTCTGCGTGTCGCGCAGGTTGTTTACCGCCAGGATGGCGGTCGCCAGGCATGCCACCGGAATCGAGCTCGCCACCGCCATAGGCCACAGATGCCCGCACTGGAGAAATGCGGTTCCGCTGACCGCTAACACGCCGAAAAACACGAAGACAAAAGCATCTCCGAGGCCGTTATGCGCGAGTGGGTAGGGTCCGGCGCTATAGGCCATGGCGGCCGCGAGCGATACGATTCCGATCGCGAAGATTGGCCATCCGCCAACAGCGACAAGGTAGCATCCCACGGCTGCTGCGGCGCCGAGTGTTGCGAGCGCCGCGTTGCGTACGGTCCGAGGTGCTATGAGCCCGGCCTGCGTTACCCGCAGCGGTCCCAGACGAGCCTCGGTGTCCGCTCCGCCGACGAAGTCGTAATAGTCATTGGCCAGGTTGGTGCCGATCTGAATCAGCAGCGCGGCGGCCAGCGTTGCTGTCGCAACCGGCAAATTGAAGCATCCCGCCGAATACGCCAGCGCTGAGCCTACGGCGACGGGCACGAAGCCGGCGGAAAGCGTGCGCGGGCGCGCCGCCATCAGCCAGGATGAAAGCGCTCCGGGCCGGGCGCCAATCGCGGCCGCTTCAGCACTCATGGCAAACGCTTGAACCTGGAGAAATCGGGCGCGCGCTTCTCGTTGAAAGCATTGCGCCCCTCCTGCGCTTCCTCGGTCATGTAGTAGAGGAGCGTGGTGTTGCCGGCGAGCTGCTGCAGTCCCGCCATTCCGTCAAGCTCGGCGTTAAAGCTCGACTTAAGGCAGCGCAGTGCCATGGGGCTGAGCGCCAGCATCTCGCGGCACCACTGAAGCGTGGTCTCCTCGAGCTCCGCGAGCGGCACCACGGCGTTGACCAGACCCATCTCGAGCGCCTCATGCGCGTTGTAGCGCCGACACAGGTACCAGATCTCGCGGGCCTTCTTCTGGCCAACCAGGCGCGCCAGATGCACCGCGCCGAAGCCGCCGTCGAAGCTTCCCACACGCGGCCCGGTCTGACCAAAGACCGCGTTGTCGGCAGCGATCGTCAAATCGCAGACCACGTGCAGAACATGCCCGCCGCCGACCGCGTAGCCCGCGACCATAGCAACCACCGGCTTGGGGATGGTGCGGATGATGTTTTGCAGGTCGAGCACGTTGAGCCGCGGCACGCCGTCGGCGCCGACGTAGCCCTGGTCGCCGCGGATGCGCTGATCGCCGCCGCTGCAGAAGGCCTCCGTGCCCGCGCCCGTCAATATAATGACGCCCACGGAGCTGTGTTCGCGCGCGTGGTTGAACGCGTCTATCATCTCGCCCACGGTGAGCGGCCGAAAGGCGTTCCTCACGTGCGGGCGATTGATCGTAACGCGCGCTATTGCGCCGGCCTTCTCGTACTTGATGTCCTCGTAGGTTTTGACGGTCTCCCACTGCACAGCCATTGGTTTTCCCCTGTCTAATCCGAAATCACGTCACGGTTCATCCAGAAATTGCGCAACGATACGGTTGAACGCGGCCGGACGCTCGAGATGCGCCAGGTGGCCGGCGCCTTCGATAATTTCAAGACGGGCACGCGCGATCGCGCAGACCATCGCCCGAGCAAGGCCGCAGAACTTGGCGTCGAGCGCCCCGGCGACGAGAAGCGTTGGAACCGAAAGCGCGGCCAGGCGATCTCCGAGCCAAGGCTGCGCTCCGGCGCCCATCGCACGCAGGCTGCGGGCCAGACCCTCAGGCGAGCATCTTAGGCGCACGCGCCGCAGCTCGGCGCGCTTGGCGGGATCGAGAACCGCGAGCGAATCGAACAGCGGGTTGCGCTCCCAGCGTTCGACGAATGCTGCGACTCCCTGGCTTTCGACGAATGCCGCCAACTCCTCGTCCGACTGCCTCCGCTGAGCCCGCTCGTCGTCATCCGCTATTCCCGCCGAGGCGCTTTCCAGAACGAGTTTTTCTATGCGCGACGGATGCGCCAACGCAAGCCAAAGCGCGAGTCTTCCGCCCATCGAGTATCCGACGAGCCCGAATCGATGCGCGCCTAGACGGTCAACCATCAGCGTCATGACCATCGCGCCGGCGCTTCGCATCGAGTAGCTCTCAAGGTCAGCACCCGCCTCCGTGCCACCATGGCCCGGAAGGTCGATGCTGACCACGCGGCGTGAACGTGAAAGCTCGCCGCGCAGTTCCCGCCAGGTTTCCCTGGAGCCTGTAAAGCCGTGCAGCAGGACCACCGGCGCACCGCCGCGCGGACCTTCATCGCTGAACTCTACGGTCGCCGCACCCATCGCCACGCGCCCGATCACGAAACACCCCCGGCTGCCTGTTGTTCGCGCAGCCGCTGCAGCGCCATATCGAGCGTGCGCCGATGCACCTTCAGGTTTTGCGCCCGATCGCCGGCGATCTCCAGAACGTGCAGGCCCGGTTCAAGCAACGCCGCGCCGGCTGCGCTCCTGAAGCGATCCCACGATCCGATCCGAGCGTAGCGAGCGCGACCGATGTCCACGGCACGTTCGAAGTCCAGGCCATGCGGCGTGCCGAAGAAGGTCTCGAAGGCGTCCTTGTCCAGCGCGGCCTGAGGCAGGAAGGAGAAGATTCCGCCGCCGTCGTTATTGATAACGACGACGAGCAGATTTATCGGATAGCGTGCGGCGATATGGAGCGCGGCCAGGTCGTGAAGGAAACTCAGATCGCCGAGCACAAGAGCCGTCGGATCCCTCCTAGCCGCCGCCGCGCCCATCGCGCTGGAAAGAACGCCGTCGATTCCGCTCGCACCGCGATTGCAGCGTATCGCGAGCCCGCGTTCCGAATGCCTGGCAAAAGCGTCGAGATCGCGGACCGGCATGCTATTGCCGACCTGGATCAGGGAACCCTCGGGCAGAAGCTCGAGCAGCTCGGTTATGGCCTTGCCTTCGAACATCGCGCTCTCGGCGGCGAGCGCCTGGTCGAGCGCGTCGCGGACCACGCGTGAGGCCTCAAGCCAGCAAGCGATCCAGCCGTCGGAGGCCGCAACTGCGCCGCAGGCGTCAAGCATCCCGAGGCAGAACTCGGATGCTTCGCTGCGCACGACCTCTGTGACGATATGCAGAGGATCGGGCCAGGTCCCGGGTGCGGCGACCATGAGATGGACCGGCCGGCGCCGATGCGCGAGAAACTGCGCAAGCGACTTGGAGACCGGCGGATCGCCGAACTGAATCACGGCGTCAGGCTGATTGCGGGCGGCGAACTCGGAGTCG